>JBAQQX010000001.1:0-248806 GCA_049295575.1 Saccharimonadales bacterium (SeqCode) | reverse complement strand
ACAATCGTTGAACTCTTGATCGTTATCGTAATTATCGGTATCCTTGCCGCTATCACAATCGTTGCATATAACGGTATTCAGAACCGTGGTAAGGCAGCGGCCGGACAAAGTCTTGCAAACTCAATTGACAAGAAAGCAGAAGCTTTTAATTCTATCGATTCCACATATCCAACTCATGCTGTTTTAATAGCTAACACCGGAGCAGGAACGGCAAATAACTCTAAAGAAGCAAAGCTTGATGACACATCATCTGTTATTGCAGCAACAAATGCCACAACCCCAAGTATTGACGGCACAAGTGCAGCCGACGGAAAGAAAGTCTCTTACTTCGGATGCGGAACTGGCGCAAATATATGGTACTGGGATTATGCCGCATCCCCAGCGGCTGTCAAGAAAGTAACAGCCGGAGCAGGTTGCTAATTTCGTAATATTTTAAAAAACCGAGACGCTTGTCTCGGTTTTTTAAAATTTTAACTACATATCGCTCGACAAAGGGAAACGTCGAGCAAAGCTCACAACTTCACCACGAAGCAATTCGAGCTGCTCATAGTTATCGCGCGCATTAATCGCCTGTTTCATCCACTCAGAAATCTGAACCATATGTCTTTCTTTAAGACCTCGTGTCGTAAGCGCAGGAGTACCAAGACGAATACCGCTTGGACGGAATGGCGGTAATGGATCGTCTGCTACGCTATTAGCATTTAAGGTGAGTCCGATAGCATCAAGTGCTACCTCGGCCACCTTACCGTCAATACCAAAACTTTTATAGACATCGGCCAAAATAAGATGATTGCTTGTGCCCCCTGTCACAAGCTGAAAGCCGCGTTTCTGCAGTTCATCCGCGAGTACGCTTGCGTTCTTTAATATCTGTGCGGCATACTCCTTAAACTCCGGCTGCAATGCCTCACCAAATGCCACGGCCTTTGCCGCAATTACATGCATATGCGGCCCACCTTGCGTTCCTGGGAATATAGAACGATCAATGAGCGTCGGGATGTTCTCAAGTGTCTTCTCCGGCTTCTTGAGTGGGTTACCCACAACACCCCTAGAGAGAATGAGGCCACCGCGTGGACCACGCAGCGTTTTATGGGTAGTAGTCGTAATAACATGGAAGCCGTAATCAAATGGGTTATTTGCTACGCCGCCAGCGATCAGGCCAGCGATATGCGCCATATCTGCCATAAGAAGCGCGCCAACTTCATTACCAATAGCAGCAAACTTTTCATAGTCGAGTTCACGTGGGTACGCGCTAAAACCAGCAAGAATAATCTTTGGCTTATGCTCTAGAGCGAGCGCGCGAAGCTCGTCGTAATCAATTTCACCCGTAGAGATATCTTTCATTTTATATCGTACAAAGTTATATAGTTGCGCACTACGAGTTACAGGCGCACCATGAGTCAAGTGTCCGCCATGAGAAAGATCCATCGCAAGTACCGTGTCACCCGGCTCGAGCCAGGCATTATAAACCGCCTCATTCGCTGGAGCGCCAGAATGTGGCTGGACATTAGCGTGATCGGCATTAAATAGTTGCTTTGCGCGATCAATCGCCAGCTGCTCTACCTGATCGGTGAACTCCTGACCTCCGTAATAACGACGTCCAGGATACCCTTCGGAATACTTATTAGTAAAAACACTACCAAGCGCCGTTAGTACATCACGACTAACATAGTTCTCGCTGGGTATTAATTCAAGCCCGTCACGTTGACGCTGCTCTTCAGACCTTATTAAATCAGCAATTTTTGTATCTTTCATCACTAATCTCCCCTTTTGTGCCATTATACCATTTCTTGCATTTATATCATAGATGATATAAAATAAGCGGTATGGAAGCAGTTGAAGATTACAAAGTAAAAATTGGTGCACTAATTCAAGAAACTCGTAACAACCGCGGCTTTACCCAGGCGCAACTCGCCGAAGCCCTTAAAACTAGCCAAAGCGCAATCAACCGCATCGAAAAAGGCGGTCAAAATATCAGTCTAGAAATGATAGCTCGTATTAGCGACGTCCTTTCAAGCGACATCGTAACACTCAACCAAAGTGGAAAGATCAACTTTCGCGTCAATGGTGGCCGCAAACTCTCAGGTAGCATTGAAGTAAAGACAAGTAAAAACGCTGCCGTCGGCCTACTCTGCGCCGCTCTTCTTAATAAAGGTAAAACTACACTGCGCCGCGTTGCACGCATCGAAGAGGTTAATCGTATCATTGAAGTACTGCAGAGTATTGGCGTTAAGATCCGCTGGATTAACGACACTAATGATCTTGAAATCATTCCACCTCGTCGTCTTCAGCTCGAAAACATGGATATCGAAGCTGCTAAAAGGACACGCACCGTTATCATGTTCCTTGGCCCACTTCTCCACCAATACAAAGATTTCAAGCTTCCGTTTGCTGGCGGCTGCAACCTTGGCACTCGTACTGTTGAACCCCACATGACAGGACTCGCGCCGTTTGGCCTCGATGTCGAAGCGACAAGCGATTACTACCATGCTATCGTTAACGAAAGATCAGTCGATAAAACTATCCTCCTAACCGAACGCGGCGACACTGTCACTGAAAATGTCATTATGGCTGCCGCACTACATCAAGGTACCGTCACGATTCGCAACGCCAGCCCGAACTATATGGTTCAGGATGTTTGTTTCTTCCTTGAGAAACTTGGAGTCAAAATCGACGGTATCGGCACGACAACTTTAACTATCCACGGCGTATCGTCAATTGATCAAGACGTTGAGTATGCTCCAAGTGAGGACCCGATCGAAGCAATGAGCCTAATCGCTGCTGGTATCGTTACTGATTCAGAAATTACGATCACACGCGCGCCGATTGAATTCATCGAAATTGAACTCGCCATCCTTGAGGGTATGGGCCTAGTATACGAACTCAGTGATGAATATGTCGCGCGAAATGGCGCTACTCGCTTAGTGGATATCCACCTCAAGCACTCACTCCTTCATGCACCAAAAGACAAGCTTCATAGCATGCCATTCCCTGGTGTTAACATGGACAATCTACCGTTCCTCGGTCTCATAGCCACCGTCGCCAAGGGTCGTACTCTCGTGCATGACTGGTCATATGAAAACCGCGCAATTTACTTCACAGAGCTCACCAAACTCAATGCGAGTATTGAGCTCGTCGACCCGCATCGTGTCTACATTACAGGACCGACAAAATGGAAACCTGCAGATGTCGTTGCGCCACCCGCCCTTCGGCCGTCAGTCGTTATCCTACTAGCGATGTTAGCTGCGCCAGGAAGCTCTACCTTACGCGATGTATACTCAATCAATCGAGGATACGAAGACTTTGCTAATCGCCTCAACAGTCTGGGCGCAGATATTGAAACCCTCCGAGAGATCTAGCCTTACCCTTTAAACTGTGCTACAATTGCTGAGGATTTGGCGAATATAGCTCAGTTGGTTAGAGCGCCGGGTTGTGGTTCCGGAGGTCGTGGGTTCAATTCCCATTATTCGCCCCATAGAAAAAAGACAGTCGAAAGATTGTCTTTTTTCTATGGGATAGTCTACCACTCTAAGCGTACGGATTGTACGGCCGAGATGGCGGCTCTCGAAATGCTGGCGACGGCGGCACCACCGGCGTATTACCACGTTGTCTCGGAGGGGGCATGGCAGAGCCACGAGCTAAAGTACCCGCACTATGGTGCCTCACCGCTGCACCTGCACCGATAGCCGACTCTCGATAGCTGCGCACTGATCGACGGTTTCTTTCAAGCTCAACACGATCACCAAAAGAGCCGACACTTGTTGATCCAAGCCGGCCACCCTGCGCCTGCTGCGCATAGACATTACTATGAAAAGCATTCACGTCACCCGAAATACGCGCCAATAGCTCGGCAGGAATTTTCGGTGGCATATTCATATTGTTCATGTTTTTAATTATAGCGCATATTCTGCTATAATACTTAAGCACGCGGGCGTCGTATAATGGCTAATATGCCTGCCTTCCAAGCAAGCGATGAGAGTTCGATTCTCTCCGCCCGCACCAAAGAAAAAACTGTATCATCTCGATACAGTTTTTTCTTTGGTAAATGCGACACAGCGCTACGCTTCTAGTGGTTGTGCTCGTCTGCGTCAGCATCAGCTTTTGTCACGTGCACTGTCCCGTGTGGATGCTCGGCTGGTGCATAGACCGAATATACCTTAAGCACTTCGTTGCTGCTATTGACCAGGTTGTGCCACGTGCCTGCTGGCACAAATACTGCATCGTCATCACCCGCCGTACTCTCGACCAGCGCTGTCTCATTAGGGCCCATGTATACCGTAGCTGATCCTTGTTCAATTCGTAAAAACTGATCATGATCGTCATGCACCTCAAGTCCAATATCGTGACCAGGTTGAATCGCCATGACAGTCACCTGCAAGTTCTTTCCCGTCCATAGCGTCGTACGGTAATTATCGTTACTCAGCGTCGCAGATTCAATATTTGTTACATATGGTTCAGGGCCGTAATCAGTAGTATTCATAGCTCCTCCTTTTCTTATCTCCTCCTATTATACCTAATGCGGTATAATAACGGAGGTATGCCCCGATAGCTCAGCTGGATAGAGCAGAGGACTTCTAAGCCTAAGGTCGCTGGTTCGAACCCAGCTCGGGGTACCAATTGTAAATACTATAAATAAGACTTTCTCAAAAGTCTTATTTTCGTTGACATCATACATACACAGCAAGACGTTAGTCCAAATATAAGGTAAAATGGAATAAATGCCTAAAACACACAAACAACCGAGTAAAAAAGCAATGGTAGCGACACGGATATTTATCGCCGTATTAATTTTAGCCACGATCGTAGCGGTTTTCTTTTTTGTACGATCAATTGTCGACAAACGCATACTTATTGATCAAGGTGAACAAGTGACAGGTATCGTCAATACACGAGAGATCGACATACATACGTCACGCTCAGGCAATATGACCACCCGCGCCCTAAGCTATACGTTCACCCCAAAGGGGGAACAAGAAAAAGTAACCAGAGATAAATTCAACGTTAGTCAAAAAGAATATGAAAAATACCTACAAGACAGCGAGATTCCGATCAGCTACCTGCCAGATAACCCATCCATGAATGCCCCCTCTGTCAGTCTGCGGCATATGCACCCTCTGTCTGCACTTTTCGTGTACTATCTTGGCATTTTCGGTGCGTGTCTTCTATTTGCTAAAGTAGGTAAACTGTTACGAAAGAAGTATAAAATAAAAAAAGAACCGGGCATTCCAAATTATTTCTTATCAGTAGGAGTATTCGTAGTAGCTGTTGCTACGGGCATGGGCGTTGCGATACTTACCTCCCGGTTAGTAAGTCTACTCCTGTCATAAACAGCAACTAGGCAAGTAGCATGGTTCTAGTTTCGCATACTACGCCGTACTAAATTTGTTATAGATAGAAATTAATTCATATCTGATAAGATGTACGTATGACATCCGTACAGACATCACTGGCCGACCTCGTTATGATTGATCCGAACCCTGTGCTACACGCACCAATCACTCTTAGCTGGTTTGAGTCTGAGTACGGGAATGAGACGCTACTACTTATGGGAAATGCCGAGCATGAGATTGGCGTACCGAGCTTGGAAAATGAAATCCAAACACTTGAGGAATTTATTGACCTAAAAAAAGAAAACAAACAATTGACTTGGATGCTTCAGTTTAATGATGAAATAATTGGCGTTGCATGGATAGAGCTTACGGAGAACCATAATGTTAATCCTCCGAGCATCCATTTAATGATAGGCAACAAAGGCTACCGTGGAAGAGGAATCGGTAAGGTTACGATGCTAGCCCTAATTCAATACATAAGACAAAATATTGAGACTACGACACTATATTCGCGTCACTTAAAAAGTAATACTGTAGTTATGAATATGAATCGGAGTCTTGGCTTTAGCGATGACGGCGAGTCATATATTGACGGCAATGGACTCGAATGGCAAAATGTCAGGCTTGCAGTTTAGTTCTATCCTCGACAATCACCGGCACTAGGTATAGGCATTCGATATTCAGTACAAAGGTCGTGAGGCTACTACTGGAATAAATAATTCGTAAGCTCAACGTTCTGCTCTCAAAATAGCGACTAGTTTTTATGATTAAGAGACGCACTACTTCTTGCGACACACTCACTCCTCGAAAAAGATTAGTGGAGGTACTATATTCTTTTTACTCTGTCGGCTACTTAACCCAAGGCGACCAGGTGTTGGTCGGATTGTCATATCCAGATCCGGCATTAGTCGTGGTGCCAAAACTCGTCAACTGGTCGCATGTCGTCGAACCCCATACATTCACGCCTTCTTGGACAACACCATTCACTAGGAAGAAGTTTTTACCTGACGTAGATACTGCCCCAACAGCATAGTTCAAATTGTCGGTCGTTCTGCAGTAGTAGAGATTGTTTCTTGATTTTTCATAGACATTTTTTGATGCAGATAGCTTATTGCTCGCCAACTCCGTAGTAGTTGGATATGTTGAGCTCGAAGATACTGCTTTTATGGTCTCCAGTTGCTTTGCGATATTAGCTAAGTCACTTTTTATCGTGGTATCGTTTGCCCTATTCTGTATGCCATTATAGGCGACGATTGTAATGGCCGCCAGAATGCCGATAATGACAATGACAATCAGAAGTTCGACAATCGTAAAGCCGAGCTGCTGCTGTTGCTTTTGTCGTATTTGCATATTAATCATAAGTATAAAGCATTAGCACGACATATATCAAATACCGCAGATAAGGAGGCCGGTGGTATAATTACCAGACAATGGCTACTCTTCAACGTTTGAAACTAAAGACCCCTGCTTATAAGAGATTCTTAGAGAGCTACGTCGATTCACCGATTCGCCATAACAATAGCGTCACCATACTGACAAATGGAGATGAGATATTCCCTGCAATGCTCGAAGCTATTGCCGAAGCTAAAGAATCCATACTTTTTCTTACGTATGTCTATTGGCGCGGTGAAATTGCGACACAGTTCGCTCATGCACTTGCGGAAAAAGCTCACGGTGGCGTCAATGTCTGCGTACTCATGGATGCTTTTGGCAGCAGCAAGATAGACCTTGGGCTCATTGAACGTATGCAAAATGCCGGTGTGGAGTTTCGCTGGTTCCGACCACTTAACTGGTATACCGTCCATAAGTTCAACAATCGAACCCATCGCAAAATTCTTGTTGTTGATCAGCAGACCGGATTTCTTGGCGGCGTCGGTATTGCCCAGGAATGGA
This sequence comes from Saccharimonadales bacterium (SeqCode), assembly GCA_049295575.1. Lineage (GTDB taxonomy): Bacteria > Patescibacteriota > Saccharimonadia > Saccharimonadales > Saccharimonadaceae > UBA6022. Next base: position 241,586 of record JBAQQX010000001.1, on the reverse strand, counting down.
CAGGCAATGCCCAGGATATTCATCATTGGCGAGATACGCATTTTAAAGTAATTGGGCCCGCGATAGTCGACCTGATTAGCAGCTTCAATGACAACTGGACCGAGGCAGGAGGTTCTGCAATCGATACCTACGACTTCACCACTAATACTACTGGCGGCATTACCGTACAGATAACATCGAGCAAGGCGACTGGTGGGCGTACATACGCCGACAAGTTGTTCATGTCGCTGATTCGATCCGCTCAAATGAACATCAATATCACCACAGCCTACTTTGCCCCAAGCACACATTTTTGCAACGCACTTATAGCAGCACGAGCCACGGGAGTACGGGTCGTCATACTTACAAATGGCCACCGCACGAATCATCCAGTCGTGAGAAAGGCGGGACACGCCTACTACAATCAGCTCTTGGCTGCGGGCGTTGAAATATACGAATACCAACAAACCCTCCTTCATAGTAAAATTGTTACTATTGATGGCTCATGGACAAGTGTGGGATCGATTAATTTTGACGACCGTTCTTTTGTCTTGAATGACGAAATTAATATGTCTGCAACAGATCCAGGCTTAATTACCAGTCTTGATGATCAATTCCATAAGGATCTCGCTCAGTCCGAGAAGATGATACTTTATAAATGGATCAAACGTCCGTTTATAGATCGAATAACTGAAGTGGCTAGCACTCTCCTTCGTCGGCAGCTGTAGTTACATCTATCCAGATGTCTCCTATCGAAGGATGATAATTTTGGGAATACACACCAATCTATTTTACTAAGCGTAATGACGCTTATCACCTGCCTACAGTCTGATTCTTTATTAACTTTTGCTATACTAAGCATATGCAGAATACTTTCATGAAACAACTCATCAGTTCCGAATATCTCATTGCCGCAATTCTTGTTGCCATCTTTTACGTTGTTGTTGGCAACTTTGACTGGTGGTGGCTACCGATCCTTTTCTTAGTTCCCGATGTCAGCATGGCCGGCTATCTCCTCAATCCACGGGTCGGGGCAGCTATCTATAACATTGGCCATAGTTTAATTGGACCTGTTATTCTTGTTGCGATTTATATCGCCACCGATAACCAAATTATTTTATTCGCCTCACTTATCTGGCTCTTTCACATCCTTATTGATCGTGCTTTTGGATATGGACTCAAGCATGCCACCAGCTTCAAGCATACCCACCTAGGTCATGTTGGTAAAAAGAAATAATAGACGGCAAATTCTATCCAGCGCTAGTTTAGCGACAAATTGTTAGATTTCTTACATTCCAACTCCCTCATCCACGCTATATTAAGGACACACTAATATAACAGTAAGGAGTTTACTATGGAAAGGTTTGATCTTACGCAAGAGTTTGAAAATGTAGTAGGTAATATTATTAATTTTTTGCCTAGCGTACTTGCCGCCATTGTCATACTACTAATAGGCGGCCTCATCGCATCCGGTCTTGCACGATTAACGCGCAAAGTATTGCAGCGACTACGGTTTGATCGAGTTATTCACGCGTCTGCAGCCGGATCGATAGTGTCGCGCGTCATTGAAAGCCCTTCATATTTTACGGGCAGAATTGTCTTTTGGCTCATTATGATTGGAACGATCTCGCTTGCGATAGCAGCCCTAAATCTTCCAGTCTTAAACGATCTCCTTGCCGCAGTTTACGGGTACATCCCTAATATTATTGCTGCAGTCATAATATTCCTTGTTGCTAGTGCGGTTTCAGCGGGGGCTGCTGGATTTGCTCGGAGAGTTATGGGTAATACAGCTATGTCTCGGCTAGTAGGCACTGCGATACCAGCGGTAACAATGAGCTTAGCGATCTTCATGATATTAAACCAACTCGGTATAGCTACAGATATCGTTAATATCCTATTCACAGCCATTGTTGGCGCCGTCGCCTTAGGGCTTGCGCTTGCATTTGGCCTTGGTGGCCGGGATGTTGCTCGCGACTTACTTGAGCAAGCCGCCGATAGTGCACGAGCTAAGCAGGACAGTATTAAGCAGCAGGTTGCTAATGCTGCGGAGAATGCGCGACGCTCCACTAAGCGCTAGTTAAAAACCTCTAGCCGATTACCATCATGCCTCCTATTTCACCGTACTAGTGAATAGGAGGCGTACTTATTGGCGGCGTTACGATATCGTCTGCCTGCTGCTTACTCCCAAGAATTTGCTCAACCTGCTCAAGCGTAATGTTAATCGTGCTTCCCGGCTGAGCCGCTCCGCTCAGCAACTGTTTTGCAACCGTATTCTCAACAGCTCGCTGAACAACTCGGCGCATCGGACGAGCACCAAGTCGAGGGTCATATCCACTATCGACTAGGCGTAGTTTTGCCTCATCCTCAACGACGACTGTTAGTTTTTGCAACGCGAGTGTCTTGTTGATACCCGCGAGAATGAGCTCAACAACCTGAACCAACTCCTCTTTGCCGAGCGGTCGGAACGTGACAATCTCGTCGAAACGATTCAGGAACTCTGGACGAAATTGATTTGTGTTAATGAGCTCGTCAACAAACTGCTTCTCGAACTGCTCTAGCTGGTAGCCGCGTTCTATATACTCGCGAATGCGGTCGGCTCCAGCATTGCTCGTTGCGATAATGATCGCATCTCTAAAGCTAACTTCTCGATTCTTCATATCGCGTAGAATGCCTTCATCAAGCAGTTGAAGCAGCGTCGTCAGGACCTGAGGATGAGCTTTTTCTATCTCATCGAGTAGCACCACGCTAAATGGCTGCTTCATTGCTTGTGCTGTAAGGCTATTGGGATCATCGGCGCCATCGGCGATCAAACGAGATACGTCTTCACTGCGAACATACTCGTTTAGGTCAAGCCGAATCATACGCTCTTCGCCGCCAAAGTAGACATCCGCAAGCGCCTTAGCTAGCTCCGTTTTACCAACACCGGTTGGGCCAAGAAATAAAAATGTACCAATCGGACGATTCTGGTTGCGTACGCCAGCACGAGCACGCCGAAGCGCATCACTTACTACTTGTACGGCACGCGTTTGGTTGATCATGCGTTTATGAATTAAATCTTCGAGGTTAAGAAGCTTTTCTCGCTCATCATCGTCATTCGCTACGCCTACTTTTATGTCCATCGTCTGTTCAATTGCCCGCTGTACCGAATGTGCGGTAATGAAGCCGTCTTCAGGATGTGACGCCGCAGATTCTAATAGCTTTATCGCTCGACCCGGCATCGCAAGATCATGAACATATCGCTCACTCAGACGATATGCTTCTTCAAGCGCCTGATACATAAATGTAACATGATGCTGAAACTCAAAGATTATCAGCTGATCTTGTAGTACTGCAATAGTCTCAGCCTCAGTAGCACTTGCAATCGAGATACGGTTCAGCGCGTTGATAAGTGCCGGATTACGTTGACCGATCTGCAAATATCGCTGCTCGTCCATCGTTAAGATTATTCGCAGTCTACCCGCCTCTAAGATCGGTAACAGTAGATTGCTAAGATCGACAGATCCAATACCTTCTTCAAAAAAGAGCTGAGCATTATCAAGACAGAGAATGATATTTTTAGCACTATATGCCTCGTTTAGAACTCGTGTTACGAGTTGCTCTAATTCACCTCGTCCCGGTGCGGCTGCAATCAACGCCGATGCATCAAGCATAATCACCTGACGAAATTTTAAACTTGCAGGTAGCGACGACGAGGCGTCGAGTAGTCGCTCGGCGAATGCATGAACGATAGTTGTCTTGCCTACACCTGCCGCTCCTACAAGTGTTGCATTCTGACGACCCGCGCCTGAGAATGTTGAAATTAGCTGATCTCGGGCTTCGCGATGAGCTTCAAGCTCCACGTTCATACTATGGCCACCACTCATCTGTTCGCTTATGTTTTGGCCGTAATGGGATAGTAGAGGAATATAGCCAAACGACCAATCTCGCGCGATACCGCCAGTTCGGCGAGACCTCTTTGAGCGACGAATCAACTGATGAATATGCTCATACCACTCGACACCAGCAACTAAATCATCGGCTCCTAACTGTAGATGTGCGAGCACTGTCTCGTGCTGGTCAAATGCGCGTATGATCGCTACGAGCAATATACCGCCAGTTATCTGTTCCGCATCAAGCTGTTCTTTGAGTGCCAGTGCATTTCGCCAAATTTGCTCGGTGTCGGCAGGATTCTCGGATGTTATTTCCTGGAGGAAACGTGCGCCAATTCCAAAGCGGGCTGCAAAGAACTGGCCGCTTGGCACATGACTAATGATCGTAGCTAAATCGCGAGGCGAGACATCCTTCGATAGCTTCCCAAGTACATCACCCGCAAGTATGTCATCAATTGATGAAGCTATCCCCGATTTAAGATGATGGATATCCCCTTTCCACCATTCAAGAATAATTACCGGTATTGCCGACAAGCCAAGTAGCAGCCAGCCAGCCGGCTGGCCAATAACAATAAATATCATTGCAGCGAATAAACAGATATATACCGATACAATAATCAGTAGTCGCCATTTAACAATTGCTTCGCCAATCCGAGCCTTCTGCGCACGGATACTATTTCTATTCAGCGCTATAGAGTCCACGATGGAGCCCATCCAATACTAAATGCCAAAATGCCAGCAACGGGCAGTAGTGGCACTAATGCCCAGCCAACAAGTACAACTAGCCCCCAAGAAGCATGCAGTAAGATGATGACAACACCAGCGGCGATCATAAAAGAACGCACAGCCGCCCCGATCAAGCGAGATGTAAGCTTATCAAAGAAAGCTCGCATCTGGACGCCTATCGGACCTGCCGTCTTGCCGGCCGATATCTGTCGAAAAGGAGAAAAAAGAGTTCGCAGTAAAAGACTAATTGAGAAGAAGTCTAGGGTTCGTGCTAATCGTTCACGGATCAAACCTACGCGCTGCCTCCAGCCATCACCATACCACCATGAAAGAATTCCCACTAGAAACATAACCTTATTGTACCCTACCACTAATAATTAGGCTATAATAGATCCATGTCAAAGCCGTACACCACACTCCTCGGCAAGGCCGTTCGTTACGCCGCGCGACTTCGCGGCGGCGGGTCAGCCCTACCTGGATTATTCGTTGAAAAAATTGATCCGGATTTTATCAAAACCACCCTCGACCAATTACCTCTTGGCGTCGTTGTTATTAGTGGCACTAATGGCAAAACGACGACGACAAAGATGGTCGTAGAGCTGCTTGAAGGCCAAGGCCTAAGGGTATTTACCAATCGAACTGGCAGTAACTTTGTTCGTGGTGTTGCCGCCGCATTACTCGGCGAGGTAGACTTCAAGGGTAAACTCGATGCTGATATTGCCGTTCTTGAACTCGATGAGGCTCATGCTGTTCACTTTGTTAATGCCATCCCGCCGCGATATAGCCTATTGTTAAATGTCATGCGAGATCAGCTCGATCGCTTCGGCGAGATCGACACTACCGTCAAGATGCTTGCCCATATCGCCACTCACACAACAGAGACTGTGGTACTTAATCGTGAGGACCCGAGAGTGGCTAACATAGCCTCCTCCCTCACACATCAGCGTCCCATTTTCTTTGGACTTAGCGATACAACACGAGCTCTATTTCCAAACGACGATGACCTACATAGCGCACCTCGCACTATCAACAGTCTACCCGCCGCCGAAGTAACGCTTGATAGTCTAAAGGGAAAAACGGCGACGTTCACCATGAACAGCCAGCAGTTTGCCACCGAGCTGAAACTACAGGGCGTCTATAATATATACAACTCAGCTGCCGCCCTTGCACTTGTCAGGGAGATTGTCGGCGAGAAACTTAATACCGATAAACTCATTGCCTCTCTTTCAGCCGTTGAGCCAGCCTTTGGTCGCGGCGAAACACTTATAGTAGGTGACCAGCCCCTTGAGCTTGTTCTAGTAAAAAATCCAGGCGGCTTTCGGCTTGGCCTCAGCTCATTTGACGCCAAGGATTATGCAACGATGATCGCCATCAACGACAATTATGCTGACGGCCGAGACATGTCGTGGCTCTGGGACGTTAATTTTGACAGCCTTACTGAAAATGGCGTTCAATCTGTCAGTGGCATTCGTGCTTATGACATGGCGCTACGCCTGCAATACGAAGAAGTGACAATTGGGCATGTTGATACGAACCTAATCGCCGCCCTTCGTGCGTTTATATCCACCTATAGCGACCAGCCAAAGCGTATCTACTGTACCTATACCGCCATGCTAGCCCTGCGCCGTGAACTAAGCAAGATGACTTCCGTGGAGACAATTTCATGACCGACAAACGCACGATCACCATTCTTCAAATCTACCCCCGGGATATGAATATCTACGGCGACTGGGGCAATACCCTCACACTAAAGCGTCGCCTAGAATGGCACGGTTACACCCCTATTCTTAAGGAGTATAACCCTGGCGACATATTCCCCAATGACATCGATATTATTGTCGGCGGCGGCGGCCAAGATTCAGGCCAATCTATTATTCAAGCAGACCTGCTCTCTATTGCCGATAAGCTCAAAGAGCTGGCTGAGGCTAATGTCCCAATGCTCATGATCTGCGGCCTCTACCAGCTACTGGGCAAATTTTTCAAGACTCAAGATGGTCATATCATCCAAGGAATTGGACTACTCGATATTGAAACTCACGCTGGACCGGAAAGATTAACCGGCAATATCACAACAACCAGCCATGACTTCGGCGAGATCATCGGATACGAAAACCATAGCGGTCAAACATTCCTCGGGCCACACGTCGCACCTTTAGGCCGAGTCATAAAAGGTGCTGGAAATAATGGCAAAGACGACACCGAAGGAGCTCGCTATAATAATATTATTGCGACATATCTCCATGGCTCTCTTTTGCCAAAAAACCCAGCCATTGCCGACTTCTTAATTGAAAAGGCGATTATCAATAAATACGGCGACTTCACCCCTACCGTGATTGATGATCGATTTGCCGAGCTTGCTCGCGAAGTAGCCCTTAAGCGTCCTCGCTAAATGCCTGCTGTTTCTTAAGTTCGGCTATCACCTGTTCGCCATGACCAAGTGGCGTCACGCGGCCAAACACCTTGACGACCGTTCCGGATGGATTGATGATAAATGTTCGGCGAAGAATACCTTCTCGCCCAAATTGCTTCGCACCCCAGGCGCCGTATGTACGGATCATCGTTAAGTCAGGATCGCTCAGGAGCGTAAAGTTTAGGCTATGCTTGGCCTTAAATTTGTCATGGCTTGAAATATCATCAGCGCTCACACCAATAACCTCAGCTCCAAGTGCTGCAATGTCGTCACGCGCATCACGCAGACTGCATGCCTCAATCGTACAGCCAGGCGTATCATCTTTTGGGTAGAAATACAGAACCACCCACTTACCCGAATAATCAGCAAGGGTACGTACAGCTCCATCGATATTGGCAACGCTAAAATCTGGGGCAGGGTAGGGTGTGGGTATCATCATATACTCCCAGTATACTCGTCTCTGCACCCCTTTGCTACTCAGCCGTTCCTCAATTAGCATTTGATATACTAGAAGAAATGAAAACAGCTATATCACGCTCGAAACCCGATCGAGCTTCCGCCTCACGCCTGGTGGCCCTAGATTACTTACGTGGTTTTTTCATTGTCGTTATTATTATTGATCACCTATGGCGCTGGCCAAGCTTATTATCTATTTTTACCGGCGAAGGTAAATTATGGGTAAGCGCAGCCGAAGGCTTTATTATCATTTCAGGCTTACTTGTCGGCTATATTCGCGGCTATAAGAATCGTGATGAATCTCTTATGGTCGTCAGCAAGAAGTTGCTTCGCCGCGCCCTTTTGCTCTACGGCTGGTTTGTCGGCATGACTCTTCTTTACACGGTACTAATCTGGTACATACCCACCGCTAGTCCGCAGCCATGGGTTGAAATTACTACAGGTCACTGGCAAGAGCTCATTACACTAACCCTTCAGATGATGAACGCCCATATCTGGGTACACTTCCTCTATTTGTACGCTATCTTCCTGGCGCTCACGCCAGTGACTATCTGGCTATTTCGACGTGGCGCGGCCTACATAGTCGCCCTTCTTGCGCTCATCGGAAATTTTATAGGAGTCCAATACGATATCGAATGGCTCCAGTGGCTACCGCTCTTCTTCCTACCAGCAGTTGCCGGTTACTATCTACCGACTATTCAGCGATGGTGGAGCCACCAGACGCCTCGCACACGAACACGACAATCGCTCGCACTCTATGGGATCACGAGCGCTGTCCTTTTGCTCTCGGCAATCTGCACGTTTATCATACCTGATAACTCTGTTGCATTTTTTCTCAATACACTCTTTTCAAAAGAATTTGCGCTTGATCTGTGGCGATCTCTCCTCGCGCTGATCTGCTTCGTTGCGTTCGCACTCGCTTTCAATCGCACCCTACCATGGCTTGAACGTTGGACGAAATGGCTACTATTGCCCCTTGGCCATCGATCACTCACTGCCTATATTGTCCACGGGTTTGTCATATTTTTGATAAGCTTCTTCTTTGTCGAGAGCGCGAATATCCTCTACAATACGACGCTCGGTATCGTCGCCGTTGCTGCGTCCCTCTTGCTTGCGCAAAATCGCATTATCCAGAAACTTATACCTCGCTAAGGGAGCTGGTTCACCCTCTCGATATCAGCTATACTAGACACTACCTATGCTGCATCATCTTACTCGCACTCGCACACTCGTCGCTGTAATCATTACCCTTATTATCCTCCGAATTATAACCCTGTCCTGGTCGCCGCCAGGCTTCTTCCTCGACGAAGCGGCAAGTGGCGCACACGTCATTGCTATGCTGACCAACTGGACAAACGCACACGGTGAATTCTGGCCGTTGTTCTCGTCCAGTCTCGGCGGAGGCTACACTACACCGATCTACCTGTATCTAGTTACGTTGTGGGCAGCACTATTTGGGACGAGCGAACTTGCCCTGCGACTCTTTTCTCAAGTTGCTACTATCGGAGCCGTTCTGCTACTGGGCTGGTCACTACGTCTTTGGCTTGATAAAAAAGCTGCATACGCAGCAGTTATTATAGGACTGGCTCTTCCATGGGGGTGGCTTCAAGGGAGCCTTGCGTGGGACCCTGCGCTTATTCCACTTGTTGTATCACTCTCGTTCTATGCCTTTAGTCTGATCTGGTTCGCGCCTTCGTATCGATACAAGATAATTGGGCACGTCCTTCTGCCAACCAGTCTGGTTGCCTTGGCCTACCTCTATCCTCCGTGTCGAGTTACGGCTCCCTTGCTGTACGTCGGCGCATATTCTTTGTTGTATCGCTATGCGCATATCTCACTCCGTCATTTACTCATTGTCGGGGCTTACAGCGCGCTAATCGCCCTGCCCTTACTTGTATTTATTTTGCAGCCAGAAGCGCTTGCGCGTAGTAGAGAAGTGAGCGTCTTTCATGACACACCGCTTCTATTTGGTATCGGCCATGTTATTGCCAATATCTTCCTCATGATAAACCCTATCTTTCTCTTTATCTTCGGTGATCCAAACCTTCGGCACGCTACGGGATACCAAGGCATGCTCGGGGTTGCGGCAGTACTACCCCTCGCAGTACTCGCCTGGCATAGTATCGGTATATTCAAACATGCAAGCACGAAATCATTGTCCAAGAGCCAGTCACAGCAAAAAATTCTTATTGCTATCGCCGCAGCAGGCGTTATTGCTAGTATTCTCGGCTCCGCACTTACAAACGAAGGGCAGCCTCATAGCCTCCGCGCATCAGCCGCCTGGCTATTTATCGTCATCCTTATTGCAATCGGATCGACTATAATCTGGCGATCACGTCGGCGATGGCTCAAAATCTCAGCCGTCGCAATATTCGCGATTGGCACTTCTGCGTATGCAGTAGACCTAACGCTCTTCTATCCGAGTCGCGCCGCTGGGTCATTTGATGCTTCAGTACGCGCAGAAATTCAACAAGGTCAATCGCCAGCCGGATATCCAGATCTATCGCTTGAGTACTACCGCACTAAGTAATTACCTCTTATATACCTTCATAGATACTCTATCGAGTGTGTCAGTTGCAACAAGCCTGTAGCGTGAATCAGGTATGATATGTGTTATCTTTTCATCATACGAGATTACGACAATACGCTCGGCCGTAAGCGCATCCGTGTTCGTAAGTCGTTGCGGACTATTGTGTAACGAGGCATAGCCATGTTTAAAAGCGGGATTATTAGATGCATAAAACCTCAAGTCGCATGATCTGAATTCATAATACATATCGACATATTCAAATAGATCATTACTGATAAATGTCGTGTTGCTACAGCCATACATCGAGACAACTTCCTTGCCTCTAGGAGTTTGCGCTCTCAAAAAATTATAGTTACCGGCGGCTTGCAGTGTGGCTACTCCACCAATGAGAATGACACATGACAGGACAGCCAGGGAGCCCGACAAGCGACGCCACCCCATTCGCCAGCCAATCGCAACGATAACACCAATGAGCGCATACGCATATGGAGCGATGTGCGCCACGTATCGCTCATTAAAACGGGGAGTCATCGGCGGAAGTGACAGCAAGGCGTAAAATGCCATTCCGACGACAAAGCAGAACGCCAATAGCAATAAACCCTGCCGGTAGCGTAGGCTCGCATACTTCCAGATCCTGGCGTAGAGCATAGTAAAAAGCACGATCATGATAACGATACCAAAAGATAGCCAGGTGCCCATCTGCCAATTTGCAACATACCCCAGCAATAACCCGCTTACATTCACAAGCTGACTAAGCGTCACGCCGTCCATTGGCGGTAAAGCCGAATCAATAAACTGACGGATGACAGTCGGCAACCAAGGTAGAATCGCCAATGCAGCCACGCCATACGCAATCCAATAAGGCTGCTTGATCATGGACTCTCTCTTCTGCTTGGCCACCACTAGGAGCCACACTAAATGCCCAAGCCAAATTACCGCTGACATATACAGCGTATACATTCCGATAGCCACTAATATTCCGTACATGATCCACCATATATATCCACGCGACTGCGATGCTCGTACTAGTACCCATGTGGCAAGAACGCCAACAAACGTAACGAGCGCGTACATTCGTATTTCGTAGCCATAACGCAACAAGAACGGTGCGAATACCATAAAAGGCAGTACGACAATCGCCACATTACGTGTAAAGAGTCGCTGCACGAGCAGCGTCATCATGCCGACAGTCAATGCACAGAACACAGCGCTGAGACTTCGAAGAGCCAACTCATTCCAGCTGAACAGTGTCCCCCACGCCTTTAGAAGCAGATAATATAACGGTGGATGTGCGTCAACCGCCGTCAGGGCAATGAGCTCCGAGACAGGCCGCTGGGCCAATATGATTGAATAGTTCTCGTCAAACCATACACTTACACCTCGGCTCAGCCAGAGCGTCAGACCAAACGTCGCGACCATTGCAATGATCGTCAATACAACCCAGTAGCGCCCAAGCCGAGTAATTCTAGCGCTAATTATGTCTTGCTGATTTATGGCAGTAACTGTTTTTTTCGTACCCATATATTAGTAATAACTATATATGACCCTCTATTGAATTACTACTATTGATGCAGTATAATCATCAAGAGTCAATGCTAGAAAAGCATTAGATCACACCATCGGGGTGTGGCGCAGTTGATAGCGCGCTCGGTTTGGGACCGAGAGGTCGAAGGTTTGAGTCCTTTCACCCCGACCAAATAAAAGAGATCGTCATTTGGCGGTCTATTTTATTTGTCTTTAACCCAACAACGAGCAGCCTGAGCCGATAATACATACCGTACATGCTGCAGGTAGCTTCACCCTGTAACACCGCGTCTGCTATCATAGACACATGTCGCATCTCTCAAAACGAGTATACATAGCCAACTTATTTGGCACGCTATTCTATCTGAGTTGTCTCTTGCAGTGGATGTGGGCAGCGCTACCTTATATGCCCTGGATTGTTCGTATAGCCGAACTGCTCCAAGCGCCAGTGGCCGCACCCGCAGAACCTGCGAATGTCCCAGTCATTACCAGCAGCCCACCATCGATGACGCTCGTTATTATTACAGGCATTATCACAGTGGCCATTATTGTCGCGACGATTTACGTGCTCATTAAAATACCTACGGCAGTCGCAAAATCGGGACAAAAAATTACACAAAATGCCTCAGCTCGCATCGTACCTATTGTTACTCATCATACCAAGCTAACACCGAAGAAGCGGCGTAGATTAACAGCACGTATAATAATCTACCTCAAACTCATAGTCTGTACTACCTCAATTATCCTCAGCGCCTGCGCATTCACTATAAACACCAGCCTCGACTACGCAATTATTATGTTTGTCGCTGCAGTGTTAGGAATTGGCTCATTCACACTACTAGCCCTTCAGGCGTTTTTTGCAAAATGGCTAAAGCTTAAACCTGAAGACATCTGGTAGTCCTAGCAGCATATACAGCCTAGCGAGTCTTTACTACCCTTCTCTTTTCTCTCTCCAGGCTCTTATCGCTCTCCTCTTCGGCCTCTATAAGGTCGTCGTCAGTAATGTCATGTTTCTTCATAATAGCGTCTAGCTTAATATTTAGTGCAAGATTATCTCGGTTCTGTGTGTTTTGGATTACAAATACCGTAAGAAACGTAATAATTGTCGTACTTGTATTGACAATTAGCTGCCATGTATCGGAAAACCCGAGCAAAGGACCGCTCAACGCCCATGCGACTAGTAGACAAAGAGCCACAACAAATACCCAAGGCCTACCGAGTACCGTCGACACCTTCGTCGTAAATTTCGTAAACATATCTGTCTTCTTGCCTTTCATATACTACCTCCAGCCTACGGCTTACTATTCTTTAGTGCGCCACTTCCCAGCTTCATCCTTTTCATATTTCTTCTTCACGGCGCTCCAGGCAACCTTGTGAGCTACCTCCTCCCTATCTTCGCGACCACGCCGATCCGCTGGATCTTTATACTCTTCATAGGCGCTATTAAACGCCTCTTTATAGATATCTTGCGCGTGCGATGGTAGTACATTCTTAACGCCATCGGGTAGCTCTTGTGTTGATGAATATGGCATATTTCCCCCCTTATGATATCGGCTTCCCGCCAGTTACTCCTATTATCTCAGCAGTGATGTAGCTTGACTCTTGCGATGCTAGAAAGACATACGTAGAGGCAAGCTCTGCCGGCTGTCCGGCACGTCCTAGCGGCGTGTCAGCGCCAAATTTCTCTAGTTTCTCAGGCGGCTGCCCGTGACTTGGCTGCAAAGGTGTCCAAATTGGACCAGGCGCGACCGCATTAACTCGTATACCTTTTCCAACAAGCATCTGAGCAAGCCCTTTTGTAAATGTCGTAATAGCCCCTTTTGACGAGGCATAATCAAGCAGGCCAGGTGATGGCTGATATGATTGAATCGATGTCGTATTAATAATAGTGGAGCCTGCCGGCATATGAGCGACGGCGGCTTTCGTAACCCAGAACATTGCAAAAACGTTCGTCTCAAATGTTTTCAAGAATTGCTCAGAAGTAAGGTCTTCAATGTTCTCAACATATACTTGCTTACCGGCGTTATTTACCAGGATATCCACCCTACCAAACAATTTGACGACCTCTTTGACCATATCCTTACAAAAACTTTCATCTGTAATATCGCCAGGGACAGCGAATGATGTGCGTCCAGCCTTTTTAATTTCGGAAATGACCTCTTTTGCATCGACTTCTTCTTCGGGCAAGTAAGATATCGCCACATCAGCGCCCTCGCGGGCAAACGCGATTGCGACCGCTCGGCCAATTCCCGAGTCACCACCAGTGATAAGTGCTTTCCTTCCCGTAAGGCGACCGCTGCCTACGTAGGTATTCTCGCCGTGATCAGCGCTAGGCTGAAGCATTTTATCAAGTCCCGGCTCTGATTGAGTCTGCTCTTTGTTAATATCTGGTTGATCGTACTGATCCCTAGGATCCCGTACTGCATATTGATCTTTATCGCTCATATACACCTCCTGAATTACCAAAGCACATGCGAGATTGCTCTATATCTATTATACGCCTCGACGATGCCTAGGAAGCATATGTAGAACTCTCTTCGCCTAAGAAAACTTTGCTGCTTTCGCTTTTTCACTCCTAGCCGTATAATAAAGCTACCGCTTAACTATGAACAAAAAACAAACGCGTACACTCCTTACGGTCAGCTGCCTTCTGGCGATTATTATTATCTCCCTGCTTTTGTTCCGCTATCATTCACTTCGACCGCTCAACGTCAGCTCAACAGATACTCCGCTACTCATCGAAACTGAACCGATTGACCACACACAGTCAGTTGGAGGCACTCCAACTGACAATCCTGAGCCTACTACGCCACAACCATCATCCGATGTGCCAATACACGAATCGCCGATAGTACCTACACCAGTTAATAAGTCAACCGCCCCAAAGCAAGCTGCAATCCGCGACAGTGTTATTACCGAATATCCCTACTACGCGCTCTTATTGCCCAATGATCCCTATGCACAATCTAGCTGGGCTCTGCAAAATACGCTTACGCCAGCAGCCTGGAACCAAACTACCGGCAGCTCGGCTATTGTTGCAGTCATAGACAGTGGCTTTGCAATGAATCATGAAGACTTAAAGAACCAGTGGTATCAAAACCCGGGCGAGACAAGTACCACCAAACTAGGTGATCGCTGCTGGAACAATACTCCTCAAAACAAGGCGACTAATAACTGTGACGATGATAATAACGGCTACGTCGATGACGTGACTGGCTGGAACTTTGTGTCCTCCACTAACAATCCACAAGCCGGGCAAGATAACCCGAGCGGCGCCGCCGTATCACATGGTACAGAAACGGCTGGACTAGCCGGTGCAACAAGTAATAATAACTTAGGTATTGCCTCCCTCAATTGGGGCACTCGCTTGATGCCCCTGCAAGCACTCGGTGATGATGGTGCTGGCTACACGAGCGACGTTATTGCTGCGATATATTACGCAGTCGATAATGGCGCAAAAGCGATCAATATGAGCCTTGGCGGTAGCCAGCCAGACCCTGCCATGCAAACAGCTATCGACTACGCATATGATCGTAATGTCGTGATCATAGCTGCTGCTGGCAACTGCGGCACAGGCCAAGAACTTGGCTGCGACGCAAGCAAGCCGGGTGCAATGAGCTATCCTGCCCTAAGTAATCATGTTATTGCGGTTGGTGCGACGGACAACACAAACCAACGGGCAAACTTCAGTAGCTACGGCCCGGGGCTTGATGTTGTTGCACCAGGTTCGGGCAATATCGTTTCGCCAATGTGGCAGATTGGCAATCAAACAAGCAGCTACGCCGGCAGCCTCTACGGAACATCGTTCGCCACACCTTTTGTCACGAGCCTAGTATCATTGGCCAAGTCAGTTCGTCCAGATGCGTCAGTAGACGACATAACCGCACTAATTGATGGATCAGCGCAGAAGGTAAGCGCCATGGGTGGCAAGCCATACACACATCAATACGGTCATGGCTTAATCAACACTCAGTCTACCGTAGCTATTGCAGCAGCGCTCAACGCATCGTCAACAACACAACCATTGCTGCGCCAGACTGGTAACGCCATATCGGAACACAGCTTCGCACCTAACTCCAACATGGCGAGCGGCTGTGAAGTTGCGCCCGAGAGCTACTGTACAGTCTGGTTCCGCAATGAAACAACCGGATACGACCGTTACCTGCCATATACCAAAGCAAATGCTAATGGGCTCGCTGGCTGGTCGTGGGCTGGAGACCTTCTTCAATCCGATCTATGGTCAGTGCGAACTGTCCAGGGACAAAACATCTCTACCACACCATACCTGTTATTCTCAAAATAAACTGTCGTTATCAGCACAAGTTCTATCATTTATATACGCTGATCTGAATCTAAGCTATCGCTAGTCTCGTCGTCGTTATCCTCGTTCTCATGAAGACGCTTTCGAGCCTCCTCAATGCCACGATAAGGAGAGTTCCAATCCATATCGGGCTCATCTGGCTCATCCTCACGAAATGGATCACCAAGATCAGGATCATCATCAATCTCATCGTCATAGTCTGGAAGCTGCGTCTTATCATATTGCCGTATCATACTCACCTCCTCTCAATCACCTTTTACAATTTCAGTATACGAACTTTATAGCACTAGCAATGTGATATATTTCACATACTTTGCTACACTAACACTAGTATGCATAAAATATTTCAGCGTAATCATGACCCAATCTGGCACGCACAACTCGCCCTACTGTTTGTTGTCGGGCTACAGTTCTTTACCAGCTCAGCCCTGTTACCGTTTGATAAATTTGGAATCATCGCACTTGAACTCCTGCTGATCGTCATCCTGACATTCATTACGCCGGCTGGCTATGGTCGCGTCAGTAAAACCAGACGAGCACTCGGCATTGGACTTATTGGCTTTATCACATTAATAAATATTGTGTCATTACTACTGCTACTAGGCGCTCTTTTCTTTGGCGGACAGATAGTAAGTGGCCATGACCTTCTCATTAATGGACTGGTTATCTACGTTACAAATATCATGATGTTTGCACTTTGGTATTGGGAGATGGATGGAGGCGGACCGGAAAAACGCGCAACGAATACAACTTCACGCGAGGATTTTATCTTCCCACAAATGCTTCACCCGCTTGTTTTCACAAAAAAATGGCTACCTGGATTCATTGACTACCTATACTTGTCGGCCACTAACGTAACCAACTTTGCATCAGCAGACACCATCCCTGTATCTCGTCGTGCTAAAGCACTGATGATGGTTCAGGCTCTTGCCTCAGTTATTACCGTCGTACTTGTTACAGCTCGAGCAATAAATATCCTTCAATAAACTCTATTCTGCACTGCCGAACGTTTGCTCGATATATCCGGTCACATCGTCGGCCCAGTTCTTGATCACTTTTCCATATTGTAGCTCGTTCGCCCGTACGTCCTCGCGAGTCACGAGTCGGCTTTCGTCAATCTCGTCATGCTGGAGAAGTATCTTTCGCTTATCAGCTTCAGATAACGCTGCCTTGAAAACAAACTGATATGTCATCAACTGTGGACTCGTGCGTGATGCAATCCAGCCAAATGTCACAGCAGACTCATTAAGCTCAATGCCAACTTCTTCAAATACCTCGCGAACAGCTGCCTGTCGAGGTGATTCGTTGTCATCGAGCATGCCACCTGGGAACGTCCAATAGTCTTTATAATGCGCTTTGACGATTAATGCCCTACCAGCTGAATCCTCAAGAATAACACTTGCGCTAGCTACTCTTTTGTCAAAGCTATCAAGCCAGGCGGCCTTTTGTTCAGCAGTATACTTATACACCACCTGACCTACTTGGCGAATTCTATCGCACGTGTTTCACGAATAACGTTTACCTTAATAGTGCCCGGATACTGCATAGTGCTTTCGATTTTTGTAGCAATATCACGCGCTAGCTTAATCGCATTGAGATCATCAACGGCTTTTGGACTAACAATCACGCGAACTTCACGCCCAGCTGAAATAGCGTACGCCTTATCGATCCCGTCAAAACTAAGTGCAACATTTTCAAGGTCACGCATGCGTTCCGAGAAGTTTTCAGCACTAATATTGCGTGCACCGGGGCGTGCCGCTGAAACTGCATCCACCACCCGAACGACAAGCGCCTCAGGAGTTGTCGCCTCGACGTCATCATGGTGCGCCTCAATCGCATGTGCAATATCTTCGCTCATGCCATATTTACGAGCCAGCTCGGCACCGATATGGTGATGCTTGCCTTCAACTTTGTGGGTCACTGCCTTGCCAACATCATGAAGTAATGTCGCAATCTTAGCGACGCGTACATTTGCACCGATCTCTTCAGCGATCAAACCAGCCATATGAGCCATTTCCGTACTATGTAATAAAACATTCTGTCCATATGACGTACGGTACTTCAGCTCGCCGAGCAGACGTAGCATTTCCTTAGGAATTCCTACGACACCTACTTCGCGAGCAGTGTCTTCACCGGCACGAATAATATCTTTCTCAATTTGCTTTTCAGCCTTTGCAACAACTTCTTCAATGCGTCCAGGATGTATGCGACCATCTTTCATTAGCATCTCGAGTGTCAATCGAGCTACTTGGCGACGGATAGGATCAAAGCTACTAAGAACAATCATACCTGGCGTATCGTCCACAAGAATATCGACTCCTGTTGCTCGCTGTAGGGCTTGAATATTACGGCCTTCTTTACCGATAATACGACCCTTCATCTCATCGTCGCTTAACTTAATCGCTGTAACGGTTCGCTCGGCTGTAACTTCAGAACTCATGCGTTCCATGGCAGTTACAAGAATGGTCTGAGCACGCTCTTCTGCGTCCTCTTGAGCATCTCGCTGCAATTTATTCACAAGACCGACGAGATCATGTTTAATATCCCGTTCAGTCATCTGAAGGAGCTTATCTGCAGCATCGCTCTTCTTAAGGCCTGCAATCTTTTCTAGTTTCTCTTGCTGTCTCGTGCGAATTTCGCGAATCTCAGCCTTCAAGTCTTCGACTTCGTCCTCCTGTCGACGTAGTTTCTCTGTGCGATTATCAAGTTCGTCGAGCTTGCGGTCGAGCGTAGTCTCGCGGTCAGCTAGACGATTTTCGGTTTTTTTCCATTCACTCCGCCGTTCATTATCGAGTTGCACAGCTTCATCCTTGGCCTTAAGTACGATGTCGCTCGCCCTAGCCTTGGCTTGAGCAATTTCTTTCTCCGCACTGGCTTTTCCGGCAGCTATTTGGCGCTTTTGATAAGCGACCGTTCCTCCGGCGCCAAAAACAACCCCAAGAATTGCGGCAATAATCCCCTCTATCATATCTATTCCTTTCTTCGCATCGCCGACGGTCGATTAATGAAAAAAGTCTAACGGCAAAAATCAGCGGCGTGCGTGTTGTTTATCAAAAATATCATCAAAGCTTTTTTATAAAGCTGCTCTTATTGTAGCGCTCTTTACAGCAACGGGGCAAGTGTGAAAAGAAGCAAATCGGCTATCTATTTTCGGGGTTGAGTAATATGGGCTTCGCCGCCGTATTCTGGGAGTACGATCTTATCATTATCGCCAGTATTCAGCCGAAGCACTGCTTCGTGCTGCCAATCATCACCAGCCACGCCGACAATCGGAATAGCCAAGGTGTCGGCAATTGTATTAAGCACGGTCAGTCCAATACGAAGACCAGTAAAACTTCCCGGCCCCTTAAAGACGCCAATGCCAGAAATGTCCTGCCACGTCTTACTCTTGGCCTCAATCTGGTCTTGAATATAACCAAGCAACCCCTTGGCGAGTGTTCGGTCTGCCTGCCATTCAACGTCAGTCTGCTGACTGTCTATAATAAGGCTCAGCTTACAGAGCGGCGTAGATGTATTGAGCAGAACGATCATACAATCCTCTCCACGAGAGACTTACTTACCAGCCCACCAGCTATCAACTCAATCTGACGCGAAGTCTCGGTCGGAGACGTCAAGCGAACCTGTAAATGGTCTTCCGGTAAAATACCCGTAATGATATCAGCCCACTCAATAATTGTCACATTCTGTGGATCGTGCAGCGTTTCGTGCAGCTCGTTTGCCATAATGCCAGCGTCGTTCAATCGGTAAAAATCATAATGCGATAGCTGAAGTCCCAGGGGTGTCTCATAAACACGACTGATAGTGAAGCTCGGGCTCTGTACGTCCTCGTCGATCGACATACCCTGTGCAATTCCTTTTGTCAGTGTTGTTTTTCCAGCTCCGACGTCGCCGACCAGCTCAATCGTTTCGCCACCGCGAAGAAGTGCGCCAAGTTGCGCACCAAATTGCTTCATTTCTGTTTCGCTCTGTACCTCGATAATCACTGTCACCTATTATACCATTCAAAAAGCCCTCAAAGTCACTAGTACTTTTTTATCACCTGACGTATAGTAGAGCATAACCAGTATGCGTATTTCAGATGTAACAATCGAAAAATTGCTCGAGCGCAGCGGTGCGGCTACTAAGGAGCAACTTGCCACCCTTAAAGAAGAGGGTACTCGTTCGCGTCGCCCGATGCAGGATCTCGTTATTCAGCATGAACTCATTACAGAAGAAGGACTTGTGCAGGCATTTGCAGCCTACGCTGAAATTCCTTATATAAAGATTGATCCCCGTGACATAGCCAGCGACGCGCTCGGTAAAATACCTGAACGAATCGCTCGCCAGTATAGCGCTGTTCTATTCAAAATCGACGAAGATGGATTACTACATCTTGCAATGGAAGATCCTGACGACGTACAGGCTCTCAACTTCATCCAAAAGCAAATTGGCGAAAACGTCAAAGTCTATATTGCTACGCATGAAAATATCTTATCGTGCCTTGAAAACTATCGCGGTGACGTTAACGAAGAACTTAATGAAGTTATTGATATTCAGCGTGATGATAGTGAAACGCAGGACGTCACTGAAGCTGATGTTGCCGAAGACTCACCAATTGCACAGACAGTTAACCTTCTCCTCGAATACGCCATTCGCTCGAGTGCCAGCGATATCCATATTGAACCACGAGAAGATTTTGTCCAGATCCGCTACCGCATCGACGGTGTCTTGAAGGAAGTAAACCGTCTTCCACGTAATGTTCTTGGTGCCCTCGTGAGCCGTATTAAGATTCTTTCAAATCTCAAGATTGATGAACGCCGAGTGCCGCAAGATGGTCGATTTAAAATCAATGTCGGCGGAAAACAATACGCACTTCGTGTTAGCACCCTACCAATCGCCGACGGCGAAAAGATCGTCATGCGTATTCTCGATGAATCAAATCAAGCCGTCACCCTTCAGCAACTTGGCTACTGGGGGCGTTCGCTCTCAATAATTGAAGTAGCGCTCACAGAGCCAAACGGAATGGTGCTCGTGACTGGCCCGACTGGATCTGGTAAATCGACCAGTTTGTTTAGTGTCCTGACTCGGCTCAACACCCCTGATGTCAACATCTCAACAATCGAAGATCCGGTTGAGTACAAGATTCCTGGCGTCAATCAAACTCAAACTAACGCAAAAGCCGGCATGACCTTCGCCTCAGGCCTCCGCGCCCTTCTACGTCAAGATCCAAACATCATCATGGTAGGTGAGGTTCGTGACGGCGAAACAGCCAACTTGGCTGTGCAGGCGGCCCTTACTGGACACTTAGTGTTTAGTACACTCCACACCAATAATGCCGCGACCTGTCTGCCGCGTCTCCTCGACATGGGCATCGAGCCATTCCTTATTGCAAGTACCGTTAAGGCTGTCGTGGGACAGCGTCTCGTCCGTCGCCTCTGTATGAACTGTCGCCAAAGCTATGTCCCTTCGGAAGAAGAAAAACAAGCAATCATTCACCTCTTCTATCTTAAAAACGGGCAAGATTTTAAACATATTCACGACCTGGAACAGCAGGCGGTGGCACAGAAAGTCGGAGGTGATACACCCCTTGGTACGGATGAGTCAACTCTTCAGACACTCTGGAAAGCTTCACCTGATGGATGTGATGAATGTAGTCATACTGGCTATAAAGGCCGTATTGGTATCTACGAGGTACTTGGAAATAGCGTGCCGATGCAAAAACTCATTGTCGCAAACGCAACCAGTAATCAAATTCAAGATCTTGCAATCGATGAAGGTATGACGACAATGCAAACCGATGGTCTCATTAAAGCGATCCGTGGAAACACGACCGTCGAAGAAGTCCTCAGGGTTACAAAAGAATAAAGATGGCAACATTTAACTACACCGCGACTAATGCGCAGAACCACACCATCACTGGCTCACTCGAAGCTGCTGATCGTTCATCGGTTATTGCGGCACTTGCAAAACAAGGCCTACGGCCAACTAGTATTAAAGATGGCTCATCGAGCAAGAATCAATTCAGTTTTGGCGACCTACTCGGAGGCAATAAGGTTAAGGCTGATGATATCGTCATGTTTACGCGACAGCTCAGCGCCATGATTAGTGCTGGCGTACCAATTCTTCGCGCGCTTAGTTCACTTGGCGATCATGCCGAGAGTCCCGCCCTAAAGAAGATTATTGGTAATGTAGTAAAAGACGTCCAGGGTGGATCACCCCTAGCAGATGCGCTAGGCAAATACCCAAATACGTTTAGTGATGTCTACGTCAACATGGTACGCGCCGGAGAAGCGGCAGGTATTCTTGATGATATCCTTAAGCGCTTGGCGTTGCAGCAGGAAAAAAATGCCGCTATTCGCAAGAAGGTCAAAAGTGCCATGACCTATCCAATGGTACTTATCTTTATTACCATTGGAGCTTTCTTTGGCTTGATGATATTTGTTATCCCGATGATCGGTAAGACCATTAAAGATCTTGCCGGACCAGATGCGTCCCTTCCGGCAATTACTCAGATCATGCTCTCTATCAGTGGCTTTATGATAAGTTTTTGGTATATCCTACTACCACTAACCGTCGGCGGCATTATCATACTACTTCGCTATCTTAAAACACCAGTCGGCAAGGCTCAGTTCCATCATATTATTCTCAAACTACCCGGGGTGAAGACGATCATCCGTAAGCTGGCAGTCGCCCGTTTTGCACGTACGTTCTCAGCGCTCATGGGTGCCGGTGTGCCTGTACTTGAGGCTCTTGACGTCACCGCTCGTGCCATTGGTAACGTTGTGTATGAAAAAGCACTCAATGAGGCTGCCGAAGGCGTCAAAAACGGCAAGCAACTTTCGGAAATTATTGAATCTAACTCAGAACTTTGGCCAGCCATCGTCGCACAAATGCTTTCTGTCGGCGAAGAAACAGGTCAAACTGATACCGTACTCGTCAAAGTAGCCGACTTCTACGAAGAAGAAGTTGATGTCGCAATTGATGGGCTTAGCTCAATTATTGAACCTGTCATGATCGTGGTCATGGGTGGCATGGTCGGCCTTATCGCGGCCAGTGTTATGTCGCCAATTGCCGGTCTTGCAAATCAGATTAAAGGCTAGTACATTTTCATCATGCTCATGGTATACTAAAATAAGTATTTAAGTGGGCATCAATGGCAAAATTATTCTATCAAGACAAGCCAATTATCGGACTTGATATCAGTCAAACTGGTATCAAGGTTATGTCGATCGATGCGAAGAAGTGGCTCGTACACGGCTACGGCTCAATCGATCTCGACCCAACACGCGTTCTCGCATCTCTTGAGGGCGATGACAGCTATTTGACTGAGAATCTTCAGCTTCTTTTAAAGGAGAAGATTGTCGGGTCACTAAGTAGTGATCACGTCGTACTTGGTGTGCCAACAGCGCGCACTTTCTCACGAACCTTTACGATCCCCGTAACAGCCGAGAATACCCTTAAAGATGCGGTAGAGATTGAAGTCGATCAGTATATTCCAATACCAATCAGCCTTCTGTATATTGACTATGAAATTATCAAACGTACAAAAACAGACCTCACTGTTCTTATGTGCGCCGTACCAAAAACCCTTATTGATAAGGTTACGGCTACCGTTAAAGATGCTGGTCTTAATGTCAGCATGATCGAACCTGGTATCAGCGCCGTAGCCCGTGTGCTCGAAGCTACCGAAGAAGGCCATCTCCCGACGGTCATTGTTGATATTGGCCCAGCTACCACTGACATCGCCGTACTTGACGGCTCGATACGCGTAACAGGTGGTCTTGGCGTTGGAGGCAATACCTTTACACTTGATATTGCTAAAAAACTTGGCGTACCCCTCGAGAATGCCCACCAGCTTAAGGTTCTTAATGGACTTAACGCTGGCCCACGTCAAGAGAAGATCACCACAGCACTCCGTCCGAGTTTGCAGCGCATTATTGTCGAAACTCGCAAGGTTATTCGCTACTATAATGAGCGACTTAGTGACGATCGCAAGCTTGAGCAAGTTATCATCGTTGGTGGCGGCAGTAACGTACCCGGTATCGGCGACTACTTCACTAATGAGCTTGTCATGCCAGCACGTGTCGCCAGCCCGTGGCAGCAACTTGATTTCGGAAAACTACCACAGCCATCAAAACAGTTCCGTCCGCGTTATATTACCGTAGCTGGCCTCGCAAGCATTGAACCGGGGAGTATTTGGAAATGATAAATCTCCTTCCCCTTGAAGAGAAGCGCCAGATTCAGGCAGCTCGTACCAACGTACTCCTGCTTCGCTATGTCATACTGACAGTTTGCGCCATGGCAGCAACAGGCCTGATGGTTGCCGCCGGATTCGTAATCATGAACACAAGTAAAGCTAGCGCCGAAAAGGAAATCGCAGCCAACGCCAGCAAAGCAAGCTCGTATAGTACCGTACAAACACAGGCCGAGGCGTTCCGCACCAACCTTTCAACTGCAAAAACAATCCTCGACAAAGAAGTAAACTACACCCAAGTTGTCATCGCTATTGCTCAAACTCTTCCAGAAGGCATTATTCTTGATAGCCTCGATCTTGACGCCACGACCTTCGGTACGCCATTTGTCATGTCGGCCAAAGCCAAGAGCTACGAAGACGGACTCGGTCTCAAAAAGGCACTAGAAAACTCGAACCTATTTAGTAACGTATCGCTCCAGGGTATGACAGACTCTTCTTCGGGCGACACGAGCGGCTACCCAGTGAGCGTACAGATGAATGTCACAATTAATAAGCAGGTGATAAAGTAATGACAGCTAAAAAAGAAATGACAGCAACGAATCTTCGCATCATCCTTAGCGTAGCAATCGGCCTCATAGTAATTGCGAGCATAGCAGGGTTTGTGTTCTTGTCTGGTTCACTTAAGAACTTTGCGGCAGAAGTAAGTAAAGTCAATGGCGAAGCGGCTGCGAGTAAGAACAACATTCAATCCCTTCAACGGACACAAGCAGAACTTCAGAAATACAAAGACACGGCGAGCCGAGCTGAAAGTATTGTATCCGAAAGTGCCAGCTACCAATATCAGGACCAGATTACTCGCGACCTCAACAACTATGCCAATAAGGCAGGTATTAAAATTACCGGGTTTACGTTCGACTCATCCTCCGCAGGGGCGCCAGCGGCGGCCGCACCCGTGGCAGGTGCGCCTACTGCCGGTGCACCGGTTGCAGCTGCTCCAGCCGGGCTTAATTCAAAAACAATCACTATCCAACTTGAATCATCGGTTCCGTACAAGAGCCTTCTGACGTTCATGAATATGATCGAGCAAAACCTAACTAAGATGCAGGTTGCCAAAGTATCACTCGCCAAATCTTCGGATAACGACGAGAATGTAGCCGGTCAAGCTTTAGCAATTGAGGTGTACGTAAAATAACATTATGAATAACATATCTCTTAACGGACTTCCAAAGTTAATCTCGAACTTCTTTCACCGCTACCATGTGATTACTTTCTCATTAGTAGTACTCGGTGGCATGGCCGTGGCAATTCTCCTGCTCAATAACATCCTAATGACATCGTCTCAGTCAACCGAGAGTGCCGGTATCAATACGACTTTTGATCAAGCGACTATCGATCGTGTCGATCAGCTCAAAACTATCGAAGACGTACCAGAAACAATGTCATTTCCAACCGGTCGCATTAATCCGTTTGTTGAGTAGAACGTAAAAAACGCTTATACTATAACTATGCTACTTATCGGCTCTCGACTTATCGGCACCCCCATCATGGGACTACAGACCGGCACCGCGCTGGCGCGTACCGCCAAAGCCATCATTGATCCTCGCAATCTCACTATCGTCGCGTACGAGCTGTCCGGCCCGTTACTTGATCGCCAGCCATCACTACTGCGAATCGTGGACATTCGTGAGCTTAGTGACATTGGCATGATCGTAGACTCTAGTGACGAATTCATCACACCGGATGAAGTAATTAAAATTCAATCTGTTTATGATCTACACTTCGATCTCATTGGCCTTACTGTTATTGACGATAAAAAACATAAACTCGGCAAGGTTGCAGCATATACAATCGAGGCAACCAGCTTTGTGATTGAACAGCTCAATGTAAAAAGACCACTGCTTAGAAGTTTTGGTGACACAGAATTACTAATTCACCGCTCACAAATTATAGAAATCAACGATACAACTATAATCGTACGCTCGGCTCAAAATGATGCCCACGAGCCCGTAACCCAAGCGATCCGAAGCTACAGTAATCCGTTTCGCGGAAATTCACCCCAGCCAGAAGCCACGACTACTCACCAAAGCTAATTAGCTAATTGTCGTGACCATCGTCACTGAGTACTGACGATATATCATCGTATGAGAAGCCTTGACGCGCTAAGTATTGCATAAATTTCTGTCGGTCCGGATAGCGAGCCTGCTTTTTTGCGACAATTTTTTTCAACTCATCACTATCACTACGTTCGGTTTCACTCAAAAAACGTTCAATAGTTGTCGATTCTACCCCTTTAGCCCGTAGCTCCGCCTGCAGTTTTCGGTGGCTTGCCCCCTTCGTAAGACTTCGATTCTCTACCCAGTAGCGCGTAAACTTTTCATCATCTATGTATCCTTTCTCAACTAAACGATCGAACACGCGTGCGGTCACCTCTGGCGAAATACCTTTTTTAACGTCCCCTGTCTTCGTACGCGTATCGCGTGTTTTTCTGTATAGGTAATCGCGCACCTCTTTTGCACTATGAGGACGCATCAGGCAGTACTCCAGTGCGCGGACGTATACTTTACCGAATGTACTTTCTTGCTCTAGGGCTGTGAGCTCATCGTCGCTATACTCTTGCCCTACCTTTAGCCCAAGATCGGCATACTGAAATACATCGAGTGAAAAGCGATACTTACCATCAACCATCACGTTGACACGATTCTTATCTTTCTGTTGTGCCGTAATAGCGGTAATCTGCATATCTCTAGTATAATCGAGATATGAAAACAGATAAACAACCAGACTCCTCTAATCCTTCGGCAGCACCGCTCACGGCGCCTCTCTATCGACAATCACGCTACACGAAGTTCTACCAAGTGATGTTAGTTCTCAGTACTATTGGTACTGTTTTAGGCCTCTCTGAAGTTCTACGTACCCCACAAGTCATTAATGAACTGCAATCGGATCCCGCAGGCTCAATTATAAGCTTAGTCGGCACATTCATCATCTTGCCAGCGGCAATCATCGCGCTTGTTCTACTGTGGCGGAAACAGATAGCTGGTCTTTGGCTAAAGCTAAGCACATACGCAGCAACACTCCTCACTATCGTCGCTAGCTTTATTTTCAGCGAAAGCACGATAAAACAAATAACAAACGCAACTCTCGAAGAAGCTACAAAAACCGACAGTGGCCTCAGCCGCGACTTTATCGTTGCCTTTTCGACCAGCACATTCTATATTGCCATGGGTGTAGCAGCTGTCGTAAGTATCGTCTTTGGTATCCTTTGGTGGTTTGCCTGGAAAGATCAAGCAGAAGCCGACTCGAAACAATAACACGACGACGTATAAAAAATACCCCGCCAATCGGCGGGGTATTTTCACGTAGCTTCTTTGCTACGCTTCGGCTTCCGCAACCTTAGCGCGTACCTTAGCGTCAATTTCAGCCAACACTTCAGGATTCTCTTTGAGATACGCCTTACTTGCTTCACGACCTTGGCCGATTTTTGCATCAGCATAATCAAACCATGCACCAGCTTTACCGACAATGTCATGAAGAACCGCAAGATCAAGCACGTCACCCGTCTTTGAAATACCTTCGTTGTACATAATATCGAATTCAGCTACGCGGAATGGAGGAGCAATCTTATTCTTTACTACCTTCACCTTCGTCCTGTTGCCAATAATCTCTTCGCCATTCTTAATCTGGCCAGTACGGCGGATATCAAGACGAACAGATGCGTAAAACTTCAACGCATTACCACCGGTAGTTGTCTCAGGATTACCGAACATAACACCAATTTTCATACGAATCTGATTAATGAAGATGACTGTCGTCTTGCTCTTATTGATAATACCCGTCAGCTTACGTAGCGCCTGGCTCATCAAACGAGCTTGCAAGCCCATGTGGCTGTCGCCCATGTCCCCGTCAATCTCTGCCTGCGGCACAAGTGCAGCAACAGAGTCGACCACTACAAGATCAACGGCGTTTGAACGAACAAGCGTCTCCGCAATTTCAAGCGCCTGCTCACCATTATCCGGTTGTGACACCAGGAGGTTATCGGTATCAACACCTAGCTTACGTGCATACGCTGGATCTAGTGCATGCTCGGCGTCAATAAAGGCCGCCGTGCCACCCTGCTTCTGAATCTCAGCGATAGCATGCAACGTAAGTGTAGTCTTACCTGAACTCTCAGGGCCATAAATTTCAATGATGCGACCTCGAGGGTAGCCACCACCAAGCGCCAAGTCCAAAGATAGCGCGCCAGAAGATACAAGTTCGACATCGACTGTTTTAGTATCTCCAAGACGACGGATTGCGCCATCACCAAACTGTTTATTAATCTGTTCCTGAGCAAGCCCCAGTGCTTTTAACTTTCCCTCACTTGCTACCGGTTTAACGCCGATAGGTTCTTTTTCAGACTTTTTCGCTGCCATAGTCAGTCCCCTCTCTTAAAATCTATTTCCATTATACGTTCCCTGGGCGAAATTTGCTATAATAAGGCTAATGAAGCGCGCTCACGGATTCACTATTATTGAACTACTCGTTACTATCGTATTCCTTACGCTTATTGGTACGCTTTTCTTTATCCAGAAAAATAATCTTCAAATTGCTAGTCGCGATGAGCAGCGCAAGATCGCTATCAATACAATCTACTATGGTCTCGAAGAATCATTCCACACAAAAAACGGCTTCTATCCCTCTACGATAGATGAGAAAACGCTTACCACTGTACCCTCAGAGCTCTTCACTGACCCATTCGGCGTAAAACTAGGCAACAGTGCCTCAAACTATCGCTATGAACCCCTTAACTGCACAGACGACAAGTGTAAGGGGTACAGCCTTCGCACAACGCTCGAAAACGAATCTGACTTTGTTAAGTCAAATCGTTCAAACTAACTTTCGTCTGTACCGACTGGACGACCATGCTTGAAAGCTTCAACTGCATTATTCAGTAACGCAATCTGCTCTTTTGGATTAGCAACATATTTAAAACGGTAGGTAGTTTCATCGCCCTCGGTCGATAGACGGATTGAACCATAGTTAAGTATACTTTGAAGCATTCCTTCCTGACGGAAGCTAGCGTCTTCGATATTACCCAAACTAACAGTTTGCTCGTGGCGAGAAAACAAAGTAAATTGAACTTCCTGAATAACACTTTCGTTTGTCAAAAAAAACTTATTGGCAAGGTATACATAAATCACCGCAAAACCACCAAATGCAACCGCTATAATCAGTGCCATGAGTGGGAAAAATACATCTTGCACCGGCGGAAGGGCGAATGTTGTACTGCTCTCGGCAATACTAGTGTAATTAAATAGAACTAATAGCAGCATACTGATTAAAAATACCGTGATCGCCACAGGACCGACTAAGCCGATCGGGTGCCGACGGACGGCACTAAGAATATACTCGGCGTCGCTAAGATTTAAAAATGGGTATTGTCGTACCGAAGCATCGTGCTTAGTTTTCACTTCGGGGCTTATATCATATTTAACTGGCTCAACCGCACGTGAAACATGGACAATTTGAGGCGCTACCGCAGGAGCTTGAGCAGGAGCTGCCCCTGGGACTGGCGGATGAGCATACAGCGGGCGGCCTTCAGCGTCGTAAGCGACAGGCTGATTATAATCTTGAGGAGGTTGAGAAGGCTGTTTTGGTTGCATAGTATTATTATACCAACTTTATTATGCGGTTACTTCAGTTAATGGATACGCTTTGCCAAGATGCTTGTACGCCTTTGCCGTAACGCGACGTCCACGCGGAGTACGCTCGATAAAACCTAGCTGAAGTAGATACGGTTCATAAAAATCTTCAATCGTCGTCGCTTCATCTCCCGTCAGTGCTGCGATCGTATTAAGCCCAACCGGATTATCACCGTAGTTATCAATAATACTAAGAAGTAGGTTACGATCAGCCGGATCGAGTCCGAGCTCATCAACTTCCAGAAGCTCTAATGCCTTCGTGGTCGTAACGCGATCAATAATACCGTCTCCGTTAACATCAGCATAGTCACGGACGCGTTTTAAAAGTCGATTGGCAATACGTGGCGTTAAGCGTGCGCGCGTTGATAGCATTAAAGACGCCTCAGGATGAATCGAACTCTCAAGGATCGAGCTTGCCCGCGTAATAATCTGCCCAATCTCATCAGTAGTGTAGAATTCCAAGCGATGAATGAGGCCAAAACGGTCGCGTAACGGTGCTGCTAGTGCGCCAGTTCGGGTAGTTGCGCCAATGACAGTGAACTTTGGTAGGTCAAGTCGCACACTACGCGCTGCAGGGCCCTTACCGATTACGATGTCGAGCTTGAAATCTTCCATGGCGCTATACAGCACCTCTTCTACTGCACGTGAAAGGCGATGAATCTCATCGATAAACAAAATATCGCCGTCCCCGAGATTAGTAAGGATACTTGCGAGGTCGCCAGCTCGTTCGATTGCCGGACCGGCCGTAACTCGGATACTTTTACCCATCTCATTAGCAATGACAGTTGCCATCGTCGTTTTGCCAAGTCCCGGAGGACCATACAAAAGTACGTGATCAACCGGTTCGCTTCGAGCCTTAGCAGCATCAATTGCCAGCTTTAGGTTACGCTTCAATCGATCCTGCCCAATATAATCCGCAAATGTTTGCGGTCGAAGGGTCACTTCAATCTGCTGCTCATCGCCGTCTTCGTCGTGAGTGCTTGTATCAACTATTCGTTCTACAGCCATAAT
Source organism: Saccharimonadales bacterium (SeqCode) (assembly GCA_049295575.1). GTDB lineage: Bacteria > Patescibacteriota > Saccharimonadia > Saccharimonadales > Saccharimonadaceae > UBA6022. The sequence continues at coordinate 210,906 of JBAQQX010000001.1, read as the reverse complement.
CTATTACTAGTATACCAGCTCAAGAGCTGGAGCGTCAGTTATCATAGTGCTAGAGCTTAACTTTTGAGTGCCTGCGTTACACGATCGGCTGTCGAAAGCTCGGTTGATACACCCTCGAGAGCACGGGTTGCGTCGTTAAGACTATAGCCTAGAGCCATTAGTGCTTCGAGCGCTTCATCACTATGAGAGATCGGCTGAGTCATACCCGTAGCCGTTTTATTGTCGTAATAAAGCGGCATGCCAACTTTATCGGAAAGATCAACGACGACACGCTCGGCTGTTTTCTTACCTACTCCGCTCGCCTTGGTGATATACGCGGCATCACTATTGGCGATCGCATTACGCACAACTTCACTCTCATCAAGACTTAAAATAGCCAGTGCGGCTTTTGGGCCAACTCCCTGAACAGTAATTAGCATTTCAAATAACTTTTTCGCGGCCAGGCTGGTGAAACCAAAAAGCTCCTGGGACTGTTCGCGAATATGGTGATGGGTATAGAATTTCACCTGTTCATCTAGAAGGGCATGCTCGAAGTCGCCGCTCGCGACTGATATTTCATAGCCAACGCCATGAACGTCAATAATTACGGATGAGTTAAATTTTTCAGCCACTACTCCAGATACATGTGCAATCATAGTATCTATTATGCCATACCTGTTAGCAAAAAGCTTATTGCTATGGCGTAGTCGGTGTAGACCCTGGATCAGAAGGGGTGGTTGGATCGGTAGGTGTGGTTGTTTCATCCGTCGGAGTCTCTTCTTCAGGAGGAGGCGCAGCACCCTCTTCTTCTGCTTCTTTAGCAGCCTCGTCAGCTGCTTTTTCGGCAGCCTTCTTGGCCTCCTCTTCTAGCTTCTTAGCCTCCTGTTCTGCTTTTTCACGTGCTTTTTTCTCATCATCTTCCGTGTTTACAGTACAGCTAGTAGTCGGTAATGCTGATGTTAAGAAATACTCGCTATACACACCCTTGCCTGCTGTATTAGCTAGGCCACCATTAGATGAACAAACATTTCGCTTAACTACACCGCTCGGGACGGTAAACTCAGTATTATTTACACCCTCTAGTGCCGCCTTCATCGTACTGATCCAGATAGGACCTGCCATATCAGAGCCGCCTGATTGCATAATCGCGTTATCGTTATTGCCCACCCAAATACCGACAGCTATCTGTGGCGTGTAACCAATTGTCCATGCATCCTTTGAATCATCAGTTGTTCCAGTCTTCACGGCAGCGGTACGGTTTGAAACGGTCAAAGCATTCCCGAACATCGGCGCACGCGCATTCGTATCCGATAAAATATTTGAAATAAGATAGGCGCCTTCTTTACTTATCACCTCCTTGCTAGTCTCTTTTGCTTTGAATATATTGTCATTGAACTTATTATTTATCTGGCGCACAGTCGTCGTGTTAAACTGCTGACCCTGGTTCGCATACGCGGCATACGCATTAGTCATTTCGATCAGTGGCACCTCAGCCGACCCGATCGCAAGCGACAGCCCGTAGTCCGTACCGTCCTTAAGTGTTGTGATCCCCATCCTCTTAGCAGTAGCGACGGTAGTATCTAGTCCAACTTTCTGCATTACCTTTACGGCTGGAATATTCAAAGATCGAGCCAGCGCACTGCGAACAGTAACGTTGCCATAATACATTCGAGTGGCATTTTGTGGCGTATACCCACCGAAGTCCGTCGCCTCATCCTTAAGGATTGTCGCCGGCGTAATAACACCGCGTGCTAATCCGTCGGCATAGTAAATCGACTTGAACGTCGATCCAGGTTGACGCGGAGTAGTCGCCATATTTACCTTGCCAAAGGTTTCATTGTTCCAATCGGCGCTTCCTACAAGTGCGCGAATCTCTCCGCTAACCGGATCAATTGCGATACCACTGGCATTTGATCCACCGTTTGCCTGAATATGATCCATGTGGCTGGCGATATTTTCGTTCATTTTTTTCTGAAGTCCAAGATCAAGTGTCGTTTTCACTTGATAGCCAGAACGAGTTACACGTTCTTCTCCGTATTTTTCATATAGCTCATTGAGCACCATCTCTGTAAAATGCGGCGCGACATTCGAGGTTTCTGGGGATTCAGCATCGCTATAAACCAACTGCTCAGCGAGAGCGGCCACCTTGTCATCCTCGGTGATGAATTTATTATTAACCATTCGTGTCAGTACTGTCGCCTGACGCTCTTTAGCAAGTTCTGGATCGCCACTAATCGGTGAATAATTAGCCGGAGCCGGCAAAATTCCGATAAGCATTGCGCTCTCGGCCAGACTTAGATCTGCGGGTGATTTATTGAAATATGTCTTGGCTGCGTCTTCGATGCCGAATGCACCTTCACCGTAATAAACAGAGTTTAAATACATACTCAAGATTTCATCTTTTGAATAAGTGCGCTCGATAGCGATTGATATGGACAACTCCTGATACTTTCGCAAATAATTACGGTCGTCGCTCAGTAGCGTATTCTTTGCCAATTGCTGCGTAAGGGTCGATCCTCCATATGCGGTTGCTCCAGACGTAAAGTTGGCATACAGCGCACCAAGCATACTTCCAACCGAAAAGCCAGGATGTTCATAAAAGCCCTTATCCTCCGACGCGACAAGCGCGTCCTCAGTCGTATCTGCTATCGCATTGAGGCTTACTTCTTCGCGGTGCTCGGCTCGTCCAGTTCGATAAAATGTCTCACCATTTTTATCCATCAATACGATACCTGTGTTATTGCGGTTCATAAGCCGTTCTTTGTCAGCAATGTCACGCGCAAAATAAGCATAGGTTACAAGAGGGGTCAGAATTAAAAAAGCAAGAAGCGGGCCACCAATAACTATGGCTTTTTTAGGCTTGCTCAACCCCTTAAACCACGTCCATCGCCTTCGGGCGTAACGCCTTGTTTTCTGTAGGAGAGTTAACCGTTTAGTATATTTTCCTTGACGAATCATCTATCCTATTATACCATTTTTGCTTAAAGTCGGCTTACTAGCTATGTATTAACCGATAAGTTCTTCCAAACCAGGCGGCGATTAAATTCTCGTCTCACACCCGGAGCACTAATAAAAATACGCCTAATTATACGGCGTATTCTATTGCATTCGGCTCATCATAGCGTAGGTTATGGCCGCAGCAAGTGCATCTGCGCAGTCATCTGGCTTTGGCACATCGCGTAGCCCTAATTGAATACGAACCATTTCTTGCACCTGCTTCTTATCCGCTTTTCCATAGCCAGTTAGCGTTTGCTTTATCTGTAGCGGTGTATATTCGGCGATACTTAAGCCTCCCTGATGTCCTGCGAGCATCGCTACTCCACGAGCATGAGAGACACTCATTGCTGTTGTCACATTACGAGCAAAGAAAAGTTTTTCAATCGACATAACTGTCGGTTTTGTTTCTGCAATAATGTCCGTTAAACCGTCATAAATATCCGCCAAGCGAATCTCAAGTGGAGTATGAGCAGGTGTTGTAATGACACCTGCTGCCACCATCTTGGTTTTGCCATTAACGTAGTCCACAACCCCGAAGCCAAGGATACCAGTACCCGGATCAATGCCAAGAATTCTCATGCTTCTTAGTATACATTATCCGCTGATCTATTCAGGCAATTCGGCAGTAATGTCGGCGTTTGTGTGAACATTCACGACATCGTCAAGATCATCAAGCGCATCCATCACCTTGAGTATTTTTTGTGCAACTTCAGGATCATCAATTGTCACTTGAGCATTCGGCACATATTGCAATTCGGCTTCTTTCACGCTAAGTCCTGCGTCGATAATTGCCTGGCGTACTTTTGCGAGGTCCTTCTGATCAGTGTAAACAGTAATCTCACCGTCTTCTTCGATTGCATCCTCGGCACCTGCATCAAGGATCGTTAGGAGTGCGTCTTCTCCTACGGCAGCGACCTGTATGACACCCTTGCGTGCGAATTGAAACATTACACTGCCAGCATCGGCAATACGGCCACCATTTTTCGTCAAGGCATTTCGCACATCGGGAAACGTTCGGTTTTTGTTGTCCGTGGCTGTTTCGATAATAATACCAACACCTTGAGGACCCATGCCTTCGTAGGTAATTTCTTCCAGTACCGCAGCGTTCTTGTCACTAACGCGGTCAATCGCACGTTGAATATTGGCGTTTGGCATATTAGCCTGCTTCGCCTTTTCGATAGCAAGAGCCAAGTTTGAGTTCATAGCTGGATCGGCGCCGCCACGTGCTGCGATGGCAATTTGATTACCTATTTTAGTAAAAACAGCGCCACGCTTAGCATCTTTAGCACCTTTTTCACGTTTAATTGTTGACCACTTGCTGTGTCCTGACATAAAAGAATCTCCACTACGTTTTTGTCGTATTTATTCTATTATAACAGATTGGTATCTAGGGCAGCGCGAGAGAACACTGTGTGACAATGCCACCTTCTGTCACTCCCGACGCGCCACTGAGTACACACGGCTGGCTGGCACCTGAAAGATAATAAATGATTCTTGCAGGACTGGCGGTAAACAGAGCACCTGCGCGAAGGTTATCGCCTATGCCGATCGAAAAAAGACTTGTAGCAAGCGTCGGCTTGCTACCCATAAAACCTGCAAGGCTCGCATCTAATGTGCCGCTAACAAACTGATTGCCGCTTACTCCCTGCCAACACTGGCTACTAGGATAATTAGCACCTAGGCAACCTCCTGCGGTTGGATATGCGGAGTTCACGGAAGCATACTGCATCAGAGCTTTTCGATATGCCTCAACACCCGCAACCACTTGAGTATTCTTAGCCCGTTGTTGGATGCCGTTATATGCGACGACAGTGATAGCGGCCAGGATGCCAATAATGACGATGACAATAAGCAACTCTACGATCGTAAAACCTTGTCGCGTCCAGTTCTTATTGTGATACGCTCTATTCATTACGCTTAAGTATAGAGTATCTTACAGTACTCTCCAAGGAGAGATATAAGGTGAAAATATAAATTTGCTACTAAAGAAAAAACACCCATCTTTCGATGAGTGACTTTTCTTGGTGAAGCCGCTGAGACTTGAACTCAGGACACCCTGCTTAAAAGGCAGGTGCTCTAACCAGCTGAGCTACGGCTCCTTAACTATACAAAGATATCATTTTAAAGGGTGGCTTGTCAATGTTTAGCAGATTCTTTATGACGCTTTGGCGTTTTTGTGGCCAAGATATCAAACAGGGCGAAGATGAGCCCACCAGTCACAATATAGACACGGTTTTGTACAAAGAAGTCATAAATTTGCTTACCGGTATCCTGAAAAGCCAAAGTACTACCAAGCGGCTCAAGCAGCAGTACAAGTGCCAGCACGGCGAATGCAAGCGACCCGAACACGCGATGCCCTTTGCTTTTATACACAGGACCGCTGAAAAAGAGCAGAACTGCAGGCAGCAGCACCAAGGCAGCAGCTACGAGGCTCGCAAGTAGTGGAAGTGTAGCAATACTCACGATACCAGATTGCTCTACTAGTGGCGTTAGCTTTTCAGCCCACAAGCTACTGAGCATAGCTCCAGCCGCAAGCGCTAATCCAAGCACGCCAAACCGTCGCTTAGTTACAAAGGACATAGTAAACAATACTGCGACAACAATAAGAAAAATTACCACGACGTTCATTATTTCAACTTCCTCACCTCATCAAGATTAAACGTTGCCTTGCTGCCTATTTTTATTCTTTTTGCTTCAACCGTACCGACCGGCAACTCAATTACATATTGTGCGGGATCGTTTGGGATGTATGGTTTCGGATAGTCTTCTGGCGTAGCACCCTTAACGATATACACAACCTCCTGATTCTGGTCGAGCCAAACAATATCGAGCGGAATCTGCATGTCTTTCATCCAGATTGCCCATTTGTCGCTGTGATCAAACTCAAACAGCATCGCCTCGTTGCTGGCGAGGTAACTAACACCCGACAGGCCCTTGTCGCGTTGCGCCTGTGTCTTGGCGACTCGTGCCTTATATAGACCATCTCCTATTGTCAGAGAGACGCTCGGGCGTAGTTGCGGCTCAATCAACATATAAGCCGCTACGCCAACTGCAAGAAGTAGCGCAGCAATCAGCCAAAACGATGTTTTGTCTTTTTGATTACTCATAATAAGATTCTACCCACGCTATCATAAGCCCATTATAACAGGGCCAGTAGAGTTCAGGTGCTAGGCGCCGACTTTGTCTTTTTTGTTGCGACGCTTAGCGTTCAGTTCAACATATTCAATGATCGGACTAGCTACGTCGCGACCAGTTACTTTTTCAATACCAAAGCCCGGGCTGGCATTTACTTCCAAGATAAGTGGCCCACGTGCAGAACGCATCATATCGACACCAGCAACGTTGAGTCCCATGGCGCGCGCAGCCTTCACTGCCATCTTTCGCTCCTCTTCAGTGAGCTTCACGATTGTCCCTTCACCACCTTTGTGGAGATTTGAACGGAAATCATCATCAAGACTTTGTCGCTTCATACTTGCAATCACACGACCACCAACTACAAAGGCACGAATATCCGTACCAGCTGATTCTTTCACAAACTCCTGTAGCAAGATGTTCGTACCGTCATCGTTTGTAAGATAGAAGGCCTGGAGGACAGATTTGGCAGCTTTTTTCGTTTCAGCCAGGACGACGCCGTTACCGTGAGTACCGCGAGCTAGCTTAATAATTACTGGCATGTCACCAAGACGGTCCAAGAGACTGTCAATATCGGTTGTATTACGAGACACGACCGTCTTCGGAATGCCAACACCGGCTTTTGCAAGTAGCTGCAGGCTACGTAGCTTATCGCGTGACCTAGAGATAGCGATGGAGCTTGAAATACTATAAACACCCTGCATTTCTAATTGACGCAAAATAGCCGTTCCATATCGAGTCATATTTGAAGCAATGCGAGGAATGATAGCGTCAAAACTATTAAGATCCTCTCCTTTATAGCTCACTGTTGGAACATTTTGTTCGATAGATGCGTAACAATCACGATACTTGATAACCTTAACTTCGTGACCACGCTGCTTTGCGACTTCTTTTAGGCGTTTTGTTGAATAATTGCCTGGACCGTTCGATAGAATAGCGATTTTCATTATGCTCGACCCTCCTCTTCGTCATTAGGGAAATCAATATTATAGCGCTGCTTGAGAGTAATACGGTCAAGACTTGTCTCGCTTGAATCAACAAGGAAACGGTGGTTTAGTAATTTGCGACCCAGCAAAATTGGATAAATTTTCTTTGACCTATCCGCTAGCGTAAAGCGTGCGTGAAAAATCTTTGGTCCAAGCTTTACTTTTAGCTTTACCTCAAACCGCTCTTCCTCATGTCCAAACGAGTTTGCTACTGTTACTTTCGTGTATTCCTCTGCCTCGATAACACGTGACATAGAGCCACATACCGCATGACCCCCGAGTAGTTCGAAAGTCAAAACACCATCATCACGTATGGCTATATTTGACGCATGAACCGCCGATCGATACGCTCCCGTATCTGTTTTTGCCGGTACATTAATAGCATCAGTACCCATAAATGTGAGCACTTCAGAGCGACCAATAATTACTTTGTGAAAATCATGTTTTGAAGCCATAAGCTTTATTATCTACCAGTATCGTATTAATTTAAAGACTTGATTATCTTAACATAATTTCGTATAATTTGCAATATGGCACACATCCTTATCGTTGGAAAAAAATTCTCAGGATTGGTTGATAAAATCAGCCAACTTGGCTACGAGTATACGGTCTTACAGGACGCAGCAGCGACCAAGTACCCTGAAAAAAAGATCAAGCATCGAATAGTAGCCGACTTCTCTTCTGAAGATGCAGTACTGCGCGCAGTGGATACCGTCCACGAAAAAGTGCCGATTGATGCGGTTATATCCGTTTACGAAAATTACATACTCATGACAGCTCTCATCGGGAAGCATCTCGGTATACATCACTTGCCGATCTCGGCTGCTGAGGCGTGTACTGATAAGTTCTTCATGAGGAGTCTTTTCGCCAATGCACCCGAAAAAGTCAGTCCATCGTTTGCTATCGTCAATAATGAAGATGACGTTCGTACATTTGCCGATACGCATTCTTTTCCACTTATCTTAAAACCAGCTAATCTCGCAAAGAGCTTACTTGTTACAAAGAGTAATTCCCTTAATGAACTCGTCGCGAACTATACCCATTCAGTTGAACTACTGCAAAGTACGTATAAAAAGTATGCTCCTAATCGCACGCCTAAGCTCATCATCGAAGAGTTCCTCGAAGGAAGTATTCACTCAATAGATGCGTTTGTTGACTGCGACGGTATTCCTCACCTTTTAGAAGAAATTGTCGACTACCAAACCGGTTATGATATTGGCTATGATGACAATTTCCACTATAGTCGCCTTCTTCCAAGCGCTCTTTCAGACAATGACAAACAAAAGCTACGACACTGCGCCGAAATCAGCGTCAGAGCACTTGGCATGAAAAGCTCACCGGCACATATTGAAATTATTATGACAAAAGATGGCCCGCGGGTAGTAGAAATTGGCGCTCGCAATGGCGGCTATCGCGAGCGAATGCATAGGCTCGCTAACGGCATCGATATTGCACAAGCAGCGCTTGACCTAGCCCTCGGAAAGACACCGGTCATCAAGGCATTAAAGCACGACCCGGTAGCCGTACTCGAGCTATTTCCCCGAAAGCCTGGTAATTTTATTGGCATACACAACGAAGATAGCCTACGTCAACTCAGCTCACTTGTATATCTGTCGGTGAAGCCTCAGCTAAACGAATTCGTCGGTAAAGCAGGCGATGGCTATAAAATGTGTGCAGTTGTTATACTCCACAATAGTGACCGTGAGCAATTCAAACAGGACCTCGAGTTTATCAACACATCAGTTTTTGTTGAAACGATCACTCAAGACTAAGACGCTGCGGACCGAGCAGCTTCAATTATCGCCGACGCTACCGATACGCCAGTGTACGCCTCAATGCCAAGGCCAGGTGATGGATTTGCCTCAAGTACAAGAGGACCATTAGCGGACATCACGATATCCACGCCGGCCACATCTAGACCAAGGCTTCTACTGGCACTTACGGCAGTATCATTGATAATATCACTTGATTCGATTGCCTCAGCCGTGGCACCTTGGTGAAGGTTGGCGCGAAACTCGCCAGCCTGAGCAATACGCCTCATAGCAGCAACGACTTTATCGCCAACGACTACGACACGTATATCAGTGCCTGCAGACTCTTCAATATATTCCTGCATGATACCCGGTTCGGCAGGTAGATCTTCTTCTCGCCAAATAATTTTTATACCTTCGCCGTGAGTACCATTGATAGGCTTGAATATAAACGGGCTGCCGAGCACATAAACATAACCATCATATGCGAGCTCCGGGTAAAGCAGCGTCTTAGGCGTAGGTACACCATATTCACTAAATGCAGAATAACTTTTCCACTTATCCCGAGATAGCTCCCAAGAATCGGGTGCGTTAATAATACGCGCTCCTCGCTTCTGGAGATCAAACAGCAACTTCACGGCTTGTTGATTATGTGCCGGTGCAATTCGAGGAACGACTACCACGCCAGCCAAAGGGCGTTGCAATAAAGTCTTGGCGCCATCGAGCGATTGAACCTCTGCTGAAATTCCAATGCTTTTTGCTATATCACAAAGGCGGTGGGCTACTCGACCATTAGGGGAGGTCGAAAGGATAATCAGCTGTACTGCCGACACTACTCGCTCGCCCTTACGTGCAAATACTCCGAAAGGCCATATAACTCATCGGATAGCGTCCCTGGAACGGCCCTAATGCCAAAATTGAAGTTTGCCTCGAGTATAATCGGTGCCTGGGTAGCACTATTAATCATCAAGTCAACGCCACATATCTCACGCTCAACAGCCGCTGCTGCCCTAATGGCCAATTGCTTGTATTCATCCGCCACCTCACCGAGGCTAAGGTACTGCTTGTCACCACCTTGAGAGACATTGTTTCGATGGTCGCCTGCTTTATGTAGACGACTGTATACGCACTCAACTTTGTCACCAAGTACGATTATACGGAGATCACCGTCATTAGGAACGTACTCCTGCGCGACAAACTTAACTTGCGAATGAGTCTTTAGTGTCTCGCGTAGCTCAGCTTCATCATGTATCAAAAAATTATCAGCGCCGCTATTGCCGGTGATTGATTTTAGAATAATAGGAAATGACAACCGACCCAATACACCCTTAATAAGAACATCATTCTTGCCAAATAACGTGTACGGAATCGGAACTTTATTAAATGCAAAAGTAATATACTGCGTCAGCTTACTAATGTGCTGAAAGTTTTTAATATCAGAATTTAAGAACTTCCTTGAATGTTGCTCGAGATACTGTGCGATGGCATTACGCTCGAACTCATATCCCTGAAAATCACGAATATATACAAGGTCAAAATCTTTTAAGTCACCGGACTGATATACAATCGAGACGCCGGCGTCACTAATTTCGTACAGCAGTTCACTATACCGGATCAGTGTGTAATCATCACGATTAATTTCACGAAGTCCAGCGACTGTCGCGTAAGCCTCACTGTTGTCGTCGGGTTTGTCACCCTTAATTACTGCAATTCTTGCCATATATACTACCTATTTAAGAGTTTATTCGATGTCTTGTAAAGCTTTATTGATATAAGGCTGAAGCTCCTCGACAACCAGCGTCGTCCAATCAGTCGCTTCACCGACAAATGCAGGTAACAGCCCATACTTATGAAGTCTTACTTGATCAACTAAGTCAAGGCCAGTAATAGCGACGGCGCGTTCTTTAGCGGACAAACTAGCACCTTCGAGCTCTTTGTTCAAAATAGCTTCCTCGGCATATACCATCGACTGCGAACTATGACCACCTTGTCGGACAAGGCGCGTTACTCGATCGGCAGCCACTCGGGCAATGGACCTAGGTGAATCGCTAGGAGCAATACGTCTTGCTTCGTCATAAAAACTGCGCGTTGCAGCAAATAGATCACCACCCTTCTCAAGAGTCTGGAGTGCTTTCGCGTACGTCAATGCTACTGGCTTACTTTTTCCAAAAAACATCAGTTCAGCTTTGCGTTGATTGATGTTTGCACCGACCTCACGAAGCATCGATACTCGCTTTCCCTTAATTTTAGTGATACGAAGCGTATCGCCTAGCGCCCGATCTGCCTGTGCCTGATCGATATGAGTTAGCTCATGAAAACCACCAACTACCAAAACGTCATAGATCGAGCGAGATTCGGTGCCAACTTTGTACACGCCAGCGTCACCATCTACCGACAGAGTTGCCTTGTCAATATTCTCGACAACTTGAAATAAGCCATCCTTAGCACGAGTCTTACGAGTAGGCGTCCAGGTACTCGGATCCTCGGAGCTCAATAATCCCGTCTTACGGATAATATTTGCGTAGGCCTGACGAATTTCTCTTGGTGTCATTTGGGTACTTTTTAATACCGCGATTTCTTCGGCGTTAAATATTGCTTCACGCGATTCGTTTTCAGAGAGCACTTCATCTTGAAAAAGATCAGCCGAAACTGCACTGTCATCACCCGATTCGGCAGTTCCCATACCATTTCGTACATAATCAAGGCGCTTCAATAACTGTTCACGAGCCCTAGGGTCAACAAGACTGCGACGTAAATTAGTCGGGATTGCGCTCTCGGCCACCCGCTTGCCGGCCTCATCGCCAATCATACGTGACTGATCCATAAAGTAATTGATGACCGGTATATCTTTAGCAATCACCTCGTTTACGCGCGCAAGGTACACATCGGCAATAGCCCGCTTTGCACCGTCAAGCCGTTCACCGCCCTCTTTATACACGCTACGCATCTCTAGTAGAGATTGACGTGCGCTATTTGCCTGAATACCATGAAGAACAATATCCTCAGGCCGAAGCACCAGCGACATTACATCAAGCTGCTCGTCGGTTAATACCTCGCCTGCAATAAGTGCTTCTTCTGCTCGCTTTTTGTACAGTACATTACTTTGCTTAGCAATCAAAGCAAGCATACTGGGGTCGACCGACTTATCGCGAACAACTGTAGCAACCCATTTGTATACGTCTTCGGCTTTGCTAAACTCAGGACTATCAAACTGACTCATGTCGATAGAACCATCAAGAAATGGCGCTGCAAAGAAAAGCGGAGCCGTAACAGATTCTTCCTTTTGAGAGCTAATCATAGACTCAATCGTGACGCCTTCGTCCAGTTGATGACTTGCCAGAGAAGCTTCAAAGCTATATGCTTCAGCCATTTGTTCGTCATCAAGCGGCAGCTCTGGCGATTCAAGAAGCGTCTCCACTAGGTCTCGCGCGCCCTCGCCGCTACGCTCTAGGTAGAGACCGTTATATCTTTCAAGGAGACTGTTGTTTGTGTTCATAATTTTACATTAATATATCACAAACCGTACAATAAGTCAATGCTCAAGAAACCCCCTTCTTTATGGGCCACTTAGTGACACGCACTTGTAAAATAGCCATTAATTTCGTATAATACAAGGAGTAATCAACCACCTCTTTACCGATTCGCGTTATCAAATTGCATAGCTCATAAGATCATATTCAGGTTTTAAACTGGAGGACATCCCCATGAGCACCCACGATACGCGCGACGAACTAAAGGTCTCTACTCGTCTCATCTACGACGAAATGATCGCTCAAAATATACCCGTCACTATTATTAGCGCATCATCAAATCTATTAGAATACACTGATGCTCGCAAAACTAACCATCTACTCTTTAGTACTTGCAGTGATAAGTCTTCTGCTGCAGGAAAAGCTATTGCCGACAGCAAGATAAAGACAACCCATATTGCCGAGTCTTTAAACGTATCCATGCCAGCCACAATCGCATGTCGAGATATCCGAGAAGCTCGTAAGTTCTTAGCCGAGCATCCTGCCGTAGTAGTAAAGCCTTCTCTGGGCAGCGGCGGAGGCGGCGTTAGTACCAATATCCAGACCGAAGATGAGCTGCGACATGCATATGATTATGCAAAAAATTATAGTCACCTCGTAGTCGTTCAGCAGCATATCGTCGGAGACGATGTGCGCCTGCTGGTTGTTGGTGGCAAGTTCTGTTCAGCCGTTATACGCAAGCCCGCGCATGTAGTTGGCGATGGCATACATTCCACCGAAGAACTTATCCATGATGCGAACGCCTCGTTATCACGCAATGATGATTCGCGCTCATCGCTTATGCATATTAATCAGCATGCCGCACGGCGCTTTTTAGGTGAAGCTATTCGAGACATACCTCTCCGCGGAGAGGAAGTGCGCGTTGTTGGTCCTGCCAATGTCAGCTTAGGAGGCAGTTTGCACGAAGCGACACAACTTGTCACGCCAGAAATGATCACAGACGCCGAGGCAATCACAAAGAAACTTGGACTAGGTATCTGTGGTGTTGATATGATGTGGGATCGAAAAACAAATAGACAATATCTCATTGAAGTAAACGCAACACCAGGTATCGATATCCACAATGATCCATTCAGCAATACATCAAGTGATGCGGTTGCACGATACGTTCAATGGCTCGCTAAATAGCCGACCTTAACCGCCGCAACCTTCATGTCCTACTGTGCCGAGGCGCCACTATTGCGCATTAGCCGCCACACAACAATGCCAATCAAGAATAGTCCGAGGAAACCAAGCCACAAGAAGGTATACTCCCGCAGGAAGTAAAGAATAGCAAGTATGGCAGCGATAATCCCCCACCAAGTAGCCCAGCTCTTTTGTATGAGAGCGCCAATAACAAGTAGCACCAAGTGCTCTGCCAGAAAGAGCAGCTGGTACATACCATTACCCGTAAGCGCCATCGCGGCAGTGCTCATGCTGATAAGTGACATACCGATAGCCAACCGGACAGCACGATGACCCATGCCACGCCACCACGCAACTAGGCCAAGCACAATCGCCCACCAGTGCGCATAAAAGACCATGTCGGCCTCAGGTATAACCAGTCCCACTAAGCGCTGCAGACCGAAAGTAGCAATATAGATACTAGATTCGACAAAGTTGCGCTTTTCAAACAAGTACCCGTGAATACCTAATGTAGCGGCGGCGGCAATAAGTGTAGCGGCGGCAGCAATTCGCTGCACGTCATCAAAATTAAAGAATTGCACCAAAACAGCATACGCAAGTATCACCCAGACGGACCCTAGACAGACCCACTGTCGCCATACATCATGGCGCTCGACCATTAGCCAATATGCTCCATATAGCACGGCGGCGGCGATCCATGAAATCCCAAATACCGCCCAGTCGCTATCAAATTCAAGCCAGTACCATAACACCGCTGTCATAACAACAAGAGCTACGTTACCTATGAGTGTAAGTGCGGGCAGTTTCTCAGCATATGATCCGAGCCAAAAAACAAGCGCAGCCAAACCGTATACAAGAACATGCCAACCGCCACTAAGAGGTAAACTACTGATCCATGCAAGTAAGATATATCCAAAATAACCAAATGTGAAGATTGATTGTAGTGTTGCTGATTTTCGACGAGCCGCCATACGAAGACCATACGACAATAGAGTCGAGGTAACGAGTATTAATAGACTCGTCTGGGCGACACCACCATCTAGCTGGCCAAGGTTACCTACAAGCCCAGCAACGACGATCATACCAATCGACACAAGAGCATTCCGACGCTCAACTTCACCCCGAAGATGATGGGCAATACTAGCCGCAACAAGAAGACCAGATGAGATGAGGACTGTACCCGTTAGTAACCATCGACTTTCAAGTGAGCTTTCTCCTAGCCAAAGTGCCACTGTAGGAACAAAAAGTACAGCCGCAATAATCTCACTCCAGACATAGCCACCGCTATACGATAGACCGATAAGTAATGCCGATGCAAACAGCAACGACCAGCCAAGCACTACTGCATCCTGGGAGATAAGACCGGACATTACAGCGAGTCCGATATATGTCAACAACGCCGTCATAAACAACATGCCAGTAGATGCCGACATCCTATTTTTCATATAATGATACGCGACAAGAGCACTCGAACCAAGTACAATGAAGCATCCGACAAGCGCCGACCATGGCAGCGCTGGCTCAATAACCAGGCGCGCGATTGTAAATGGAAGAACAATAGAGATACCCAGGCCGATATAGCCCCAGGTAATGTCTCTTAAACGCAATAGACTTACGGTACTAATAACCCCGACGACAAGAAGACTCGTAGCAGTCCAGTAAGCCGCGTGCTCAGCGGTGGACCAGAAGACGATACCGAATAAAATCAATGCGGATGCAGTTATCAACCAGCCGTTTTCGGCTGCTTTACTACTAGCGTTCTTGGCCTGCACTCGCACTAAGCTATATGCCGCCTGGAGCACCGCGATAACTAGCCACCAAATGCCGAACTGGGTCACATTATTATCTGCTACATCCCATGCAACAATCAAAAGAGTGGCGTAGGCCAATCCGCGCACGACCGATTCATACATCATTGTCTTTTGCTGTAGCCACACAACTAAGTAATGCGCCGTTGCAACACCGAAAACTACCTCATAGACATCAATCGTCATGCGAGGTACCACTAAACTTGCGAGCAAGGCTAATGGGGTGACAAACTGCCCAGTTGACTCAATCGGTCGACGGAATATCTCAGGCACCAGTGTAGGTCTTAGGATACTAAGACTGTTTGCGGTTAATGATATGCCGATGAGGACAATGAAATACCATACCATAGGTAAACTCGCAGATGCGACAGCAGAGCTAGCCAGAGATAACACAAAGGCCATTGTTAAATATGAAATCACCTGGCTCTGCAATAGGACTGCCGCTGCAACATATGCAACCAGGCCAATGGCAGAAATAATCAACCAGGCCGTTGTCTCCGGAACGCCGCCAAGTAAATTCAGCGCCACGCCTACAAATGGTAAAATCGCTAAACCAGTTCCAAGAAAAGCGGTTGCCGCCGGACGAAGTCGCGCAACTGATTTATATAGTATCCAGCCTGCACCATAAAATAATACGACAATAACAATCAGTCCGATAAGTCGAATATTGCCTGGCATTGCAGTAGCGACAAACGCAGAGGCGGCTGCAACAAGAAGAAAACTAGCCATATAGAGTATCGTATTGAGATTTTCTAGTGACTTCTTTTCGTTACGAAGTGCTATTGCTCCACTGTCAATGGCGCGTACATCCGCAGCTAACGCCTGTCTAATTTGCTCATCACTCGAATAAGTCGAAGTCAGCCGAAGATCGTCGTAACCAGCAAGTGTCGTGCCATCACCAAATTCAGACTCATCCACTTTTGTCGTCTCTAGCGATTGACTGCGAGACTCCACAGAAGCCGGAGTGTCACCATGGCCACGATTTACTGCAATTTGCAGAGCATGACGATCAATAGTGTCGCTATCTAGTTCATCTTGTACCTTATCTCCAAGTGCCCGGTAACCATCCCAGTAGCCGCGGCCATACTCTTTGTCCGAACTAGACGCACTATTCTTCTTTGTCGCCAATATAATGACTAGACCGATGCAAACCAAAAACCAAAACCATGCCACAGTAGTATTCCCTCTTAAACTATACTAAGAATACCTTAAGCATCATCGACACGCTAGAGCTAAAATATACTGCGCTTCTTTGGGCTTTCAAATTGCTCGAGAAGCTCTTTCTGTTTTTTCGACAATTTAGTCGGTGTATCAACAATAATACTTACAATATGTGAACCGCGTGCGGTGCCGCGCATATGAGGTACGCCATGATTTGATAGCTTAAAGTCAGTGCCACTCTGCGTACCAGCTGGTACTTTCATTCGAATTGCACCATCAACCGTATCAACATCAATTTCAGTCCCAAGAGCAGCATCAATCATACTGATATGTTCGTCTGACAGAATAATATCGCCTTCACGAGTGAACTTCTTATGTGCTTGAACACGAACATGAACGTATAGATCACCCTTCGCACCGCCGCCAATCGCTTCGCCGCGCTCTTTTAGACGAATGGTTGCGCCGTCATCGATACCGGCTGGCACCTTGAGCGTAATAGTCTGCTTACGGCGCTCAGTACCCCTACCCTTACATACGGTACAGACTTTTTCTGGCACCTTGCCGCGCCCACTACAGGTTTCACAAGTAACTGCTTGCTGAATCTGTCCAAACATTGTATTCATAATACGTGTTTGTTGACCTGCACCCTTGCATGTCGGACAGGTTTTCATCTCATGGCCAGGTTCGACAGTCGATCCGTGACAGTGACTACACTCATCGTCCATATCAAGACTAATCTTCTCCTCAACACCAAAAATAGCCTCTTCAAACGTAAGCTGGATACTCGCTTCGACATCACGCCCGCGGGCTGGTCCTTGGGAGCGTTGCTGCCCACCGAAAAACTGACCAAAAATATCACCAAGACCACCGTCGCCAAAATCGAAGTGCATATTCTGACCACCGAATCCACCGAAGCCTTCAAATGGATTACCCCCGGAAGCACCGCCAGATCCACCCCCAACGCCTGCGTGGCCAAACTGATCATATCGTTGTCGCTTTGCGCTGTCTTTCAAGACTTCGTACGCTTCGCTCGCTTCTTTAAACTTAGTCTCATCACCACCTTCTTTATCTGGGTGATGCTGGACGGCTGCCTTTCGAAATGCCTTTTTGATTTCATCATCAGAGGCATCTTTTTTTAAACCTAGTATTTCGTAATAATCACGCTTACTCATTACCTACCATTATAGATAATTAGCACTTACCTGTCTAGAGTGCTAGTTGCACAAACAAGCCCAGTAGGCTATTTGTCTTCAATGTATTTTTGAAGTCGTTCCATATATAGAACATAGCTCTTGCGAGAATGCGAAATTAACTTTAACATCTCAAGCTTTTTTAGTTCAATATTTGCCGTTTCTCGAGTTAAGCCAAGCGAGTCGGCAATTTCTTGCTGAGTAACAGATATCTTCAACCGGGTAGTATATGGTCGAAGCATAACACCCAGGCGATCAGCCATATACATAAGCGTAAGAGCAATCTTGTCACTAGCACTCGACTGCTCCAGTGCATGTACGCGCGAAAGAGTCGAGAGCAGCAAGATCGTCATACGCACCTGGCGCTTATACATACTTTCTACATTTGCGTGTAAATGCTCCAGGTATTTCTCCCTAGGTATAAGCCTAACCGTACATCGAGTGAAGGCTTCATAAAAGTACTGTGATGTTTCAATTAGCTCAAATGCATAACCAATGGGAAAATCTTCGCCTTTGCTGTCAATCGATACCAGACGCTCGTCACCACTAGATGTAATCGTATATGTCTTCACTAGCCCAGACTCAATAATAAAGAGGTTTTTTGGCCTGTCCCCCTTTAAGAGAATCGTTTCACCTTTCTTAAACGTCTGACACGGATATTGTAAGAGAAATTGTTTAAATACATCCATAGACACTCATTCGGGCAAACTGCTTCATTTCATTTTTAATGTCGCTAAGTGCCCTTTATTAATGTAGCCAAGTTAAGCAGTTCCGTGCGTGATAGTTATCAAGCAGATACTGTGATGTTGCGCACAATTAATATATGGTCTTAGTAGACGCAGTTTTACTATATATCTTGTTTGCGATATAGCCCTATGCCCGCTGCGACAGTTGCACTGATAAGGCTAGCAATAACTAATGCCATCGAGATTGAATTAGGCTGCGCTGATTCGGAGATGACTATCGGAGTGGCCGTATCTCCCTCGATTATGGCAGCTGGCGCAGCCGTTACAGCACTGACAGCTTCAGCTGTCGTAAGCTCGTCAATTGGGCTTATGTTTGCAGGCCCAGTAGCAGTCGTCGTCGATCGTGTTGTCTCTCGGGGTTTAAAACCGAACTGCGGGATAGAAGTAACCGCAGTAGGTGTCGCTGGTGCTGGGGAAATAATACCCCCGGTAATCGGAGTGACTGTACCATTGGCGGTGTCGACACCAAAACTACCGTACCAGGTACCGAAAACATTGATGAACAGAACTCCGAACCAATCAGATATGCTAAAGCTACTTGTACTAATATTTGCTATATTAGCCGATGCTGTTGCATAACCACTCGTCGCATTGCCAGCCTGGGTATTTCCTTTCACTGTCGCATCTCCCGAAAGTGACGCGAGATCGATATTGTTCGTGATCGTAGTGGTCGCATTAGCATCAACTGTCTGAGTGCCGCCATTTGTCGTGTTGCTTGTCACTCCGTTGCCGAGTACGGCCGCTGTTGCGCCAACTGGTGCGTCAACAATAATACCCACCCAGCGCCCAAGAACATTTACAAAAATGAGCAGGCTATTGCTCGCTACGACCTGATGTCCAGTGTAGTTGAGAATAGTTAGATTCGTCGCTGCAGTACCGCTTGTAGCATTTCCGGCTTTCGTATTATTTAGCACATTCGCACTACCGCTTGCTGCGTTCAGGGTAACATTATTGACAATAGACTGCGTGTCATTAATTCCCAGCACAGATGGCGAATCAGATGCATCCACGACAGGTACGTTACTCGCAAGGAGCTGTGGGATAAAATCCGGTGAAACCAGGATGTCGCCATCGAGATTACCATAGATATTAATGGTGCCGACAAACGACTTGTTAGCGGCGATTATCGAGTTAATGAGATTGATGACATTAGCAACCGTATTCGCCGTACCCGTCGTTGCATTACCTGCTGTCGTATTATCAATAACTTCTGAATTACCGCTTACAGCACCTAGTGAAATGTTGTTCGTTAGGCTAGTAGCCTGGTCGGCCTGTATAGTTGTCGTGCTACTCGGTGTACTGCCTGATTTATTTAGCGCATCGTCAAGTGCAGGGGCTAGGGTAATATCTCCGACAACATTACCATGTATATCAGCCGAGAAATGAGCTATGCCTGCTGTATCACCCTGGACTGTTGAATGAACCGCATTAACAACGGTTGATGTTGCTGTAGCATCTCCGCTTGTCGCATTGCCACCTGTTGTATTAGTCGTTACACCAGCGTTTCCTGTCTGAGATTGAGACGTTATATTATTCTCAACGCCTACAGTTGATTGTTGAGCTGTAGTTGTCGAGCTCGCTGGTTGCTGAGTGATAGTCGTGCTTGATGTGCCTGCCGAAGGACTCACAGGATCTATCGAGGCTTGAGTGCCAGCACCCGCGACCACGGGCGTTTCCGGCGTGGTTATGATAGGAGGCGCAGGAGCTGGCGGCCTTTGGTACGTACCTGTCTGAGGATCATATTTCCACTTATTACTATCCCAATGATTAGTGTCAGGGTTAAGAGTATACGTCTCTTTCGGCACGGGTACTGGGGTGACGACCGTCGACGATGTTGCCGATGGATCGGTTGATGCAGCAAGCGCAGAAAGTGGATATCCAGTTGCCGTAATAACGACAAGAACATAGAGCAGACAGGCTCGCAAGATGTTTTTATGGTTCCGCATAACACACTCCTTTTCGGGTTACGATTGCTGCTAAAAAATAAATTCTAGGTCGGGGAGAATCCCGCATGTTATTCTCCCCGAATACACCCGTGTCATACCAAAGATACGATCACTCTACCGGTGTCACTAGTTACGAACAGTTAAGTTAACTGTTGTCGTGTTAGTGTTGGTTGCGTTGCCGGTTGTAGCATCGCCACCTGTAGTATTACCTGAAACTCGGGCGTCGCCAGATGTGGCGCGCTGGTCGTTGTCGTTGTCGATATCGATGTCGTTATTGTTGTTAACGTACACCTCTGTTTTATCTTCAAACGTAATCTTGTTAACAGATCGAGGACCTGTCTGTTCAATACTTCCCGAGCTCTCACCACCGCCACCGCCGAGCACATCAGCCCAGTCACCTGCCGAAGATCCGTTATCAACAGTAGCTGTAACGCTCAATGAATTTGAGTTTGAGGCATTACCAGACTCCGCATCGCCACCAGTGGTGTTGCCAGTTGTTCTAGCATCGCCAGAATCGGCACGTTGGTAATTATCATTATCAAGTCTCAAATCATTGTCATTCCAGACTTTGATTTTACGCTCAATCTCACTTTTAACCGTGTTGTAAGATCGAGGGCCCGTATCTTCTATAGAACCATCGACTGCACCAGCAAACCCGCTAAGACCGACTACGAGACTCAGCGAAAGTACAGCGGCACCTAATGTTTTTTGGACTTTCATATTATCCTCCTTTGGTTATAAATAGTACGTTCGGGTGTTCGCCCGACTCTGAAGGATGGTGTCCCCTCCGAGTCGAGTGACCACAAAAAGAAGAACCGTCTACGGCCCTTCTTTGGTTCCTATTGATGAATCAACTTCGCTGGTCGAATTTACTTGTACATTCATTGATGTACTCTTATCACTCGATCCGTTTGTCTGCGAATCAACTGATATATCAACAGTTGTCGTGCCATTTTCATCTTTTATTACCTTATGTACAGTCCCTTCTTCCGGAATCACAACTGGTTCTGAGTTAATATTTAACTTGGTCTCTACGACAGGCTCTGCCGACACTTCCGATTGTGTCACTTCTAAACTGGCGTCGATTGAGTTGATTGAATCAGGGTTTGCTGTAGTTGTTTTTGGCGGTTCGATCTCCTGATTGCTCGACGATGATGTTTCGTGAGTTACGTCCATCGTCGTAGCTGGCTTTGAAGCTGAACTTGAGAACCAGCCGAGCGCGGAGGTTGCCGCAACGACAAATAAAGGCACGCCGATACGTAATAAGGACACGGCCTTGCTTCTAGTAAGGAAATACGCGCTATGATGCACGCCATTTTTTCTAATGCGATAGGCTATCGGTTTTGAATAACTCCACATAATGTCGCTCCTCTCCACTCATTCACTGTTCGCGTGTACATATCCAGAATAGGCTTATATATTGCCTCGGTATGTGAAGATTCTCACATATAACACATTTTAAATAACCCTTCTCATAAGATACGACGATGCTATTTTTTGCTATTGTCGTGAAAATTGAGTTGATGTATAACGAAGACATACCAAGTGTAATACGGAGGTAAGGATATGAAACGATACATGCGAGGTTTCGTTGCAACAATAACAAGTCTAGCGCTCATGAGCGGCGTCGCAAGCGCAGACACTGCGGAGTCGGCCACGTGCACGGACGGTCAGGCAACCATTACCAGTACCGGACCCGGATCGGTCAACATAATACGCTGTGTTGATTCAAACGAAATTCACGTTACATGCGACAATAACATCTATGTCGTAAATGATAATTCCCAAACAGCCAACTCCGGCAACGCCGACAACTCTGGTAATACCAACGGAGGCTCTTCTGTCACTGGTGATGCAACAAACGAAAACGGCACAACTGTCCAGATCGGCGCATCGTGCGTCTCCCCAGCTGCTGTTACTCCAGAGTCGCCAACCCCACAACAGCCAACTACTACACCTGTCAATGGTATGGGCGCAGGAGCTCCTTCGGCTGAAGCCGCCCAGGCAATTGCAGTGCTACCAAACACAAGCAGCAATACTGTGCTTGACAGTATTCTCATCGGCGTCAGCAGCCTTGCGGCACTTCTGATTGCATCTCGATTCGGTGCAGTAGCATATCGCCGCTTTGCGCTAAGGTAAATGCAATGGTTGCTCCGGCAATACTACTGCGAAAGCTTCGCTTTTATCTAGCTACTGGAGGACTGCATCTCGTGACGATTGGGCTCATAGGCTACGCAATAACTACAACCTATGCGCCTCGATCGACTGTCGTAGCTGCACCACCGCTAGCTATACGGCAAACCCTGCCTGATAAAAAAGAAACTGCTCCAGCGTTTATTGTCCTGTCGGGAAAACCACTTCGTCTGGTTATTCCCGACTCAGGGATAGATCTACCCATTGATGAGGGATTTTACAATGAAACAAGCGGCTCATGGACACTCAGTGACTCACGACTTCAATACGCGATGATCACTACTCAGGCGAACAACCATTCGGGCAACACATTCATTTATGGTCATGGAACTGACCAAGTACTAGGATCGCTCGCCAATCGGACACCAGCAGATGGCTCGATAGCTTATATACATACCGATACTGGGCGCGTTTTCACATACACGTTTCAGTCGGCACGCAGCCTAACTCCAGATGACACGAGCGTATTCAACTATAGCGGCCCGCCTATCTTAACAGTTCAAACCTGCACAGGTAGTCTCAGTGAATGGCGTACGTTATTTACATTTAAATTCGAGAAAGTCGCATAGAAATGATGGAATTACTCATTACTACAAGCTGTATCGCTATTGGGATTATTGCAAGCGGAGTAATTATCGGCAGCTTTATCGATGACGTTCAAGATACCCGTCGCAGATCACGACATAAAGCACACCCCTATGCACATCGTTACCGAACGCGACCTATCGTTACTGCTATTCTGATAGCTAGTAGCAACACGGAGGCTACCATACAGGCAGTGCTCAGACTTCGCAGTAGCACCTACCGTCGATTAGAAATTATCATTATCAGCCGAGCACGCATTGCACAGTTAAGGCGACTAGCGCGTCAACTTAGCACAAAAACACAACCAATCTTCATGACAACAAGCACCCTCACCGAGTCAGCCGCAGTTAATAATGCCTACCGCAAATATGGGCACGGAAGTATTGTCACTATCCTTCATGAATTCGATCAGCTTGATGCGTCAGCTATTAGTCGGGCTGTTTGGCATTTTTCTGCACAAGACAACCTTTCAAGGCTTTGTGTCCATATTCATAGTTCGACTTACCAGACTACCCAGAGTCTACTTCGGATATACGCGCACAAACTAGGTTATCTATGGCGCAAGTCCATGAATTCGTTCGAAAGCATATGGCCTACCGATACTACCGATCTTTCATTCTATCGATCAAACATCTTTTTATCTCGACATGCATTAATTAAATCAAAAGTATACTTTGCCAATGACGTTATCGCTCGACGCCCAGTCGAGTCAATAGGTGCCCGTTTTTTTGTCAATATTTACAATAAGAAGCGACAACAGCTATACGAGCTTGGTCGCAAGGAAAATATTACAGGCTACTTAGCTAAGAACTCTATCTCAGCAATACTCTATCTACTACTAAGGCTCAGCGCCGTCTATATATTTATCGCCCTGCCTGTCCTGCTCGCATTCTCTATCTTTTTCGCGTTCGCACTCCATCAGCCGTTACTATTCTTTATTACTCTATTAGCAGCATATACCTGCATACTGCTAGGCATATGGGCAGACAAAACAATTACTCCACTTCAAAAGATTCAGCTCAGCCTATTGGCACCGATGAGCTTCCTGCCTCTCTACCTCCTGAGTTGGGTAAATAGCATAGCGACGATGCTTGCAGCCCTAAGCATTATATGGACAAGAGGCAGGTTAATGACCAAACTACTCAGAACTACTACTCGCTAAAAGTGCTGTCGTATGTGGCTGAAGCTAAAGTCCCAGTCGGCGTCTGTTTTCTTACGGGGATTAAAGATATTCTGTGGGTCATACAGATATTTAATTTCACGCATGTAGCCGAGTACTGTCGGACCATACATCTGCTCAAGCCATGGACCACGGACCATGCCGTCATTGTGTTCACCAGACACGGATCCTCCGTATTGAATCACGAGTGTATTAACTTCTTTCATCGCAGGCTCAAGCTTTGCGCGCTCTTTAGGATCTTCGATTTTCATCAATGGAATCACATGGAAATTTCCGTCACCCATATGTCCAGCAATCGTAGCAAGAAGTTTGTATTTCTTTATAATATCGCGCAGCTGCGGTAGGAATTCAGTTAATCGCGCCGGTGGCACAATAAGGTCATCGATAAACGGCGCCGTATGCTTGTCTTTTACTTTGCTGCGAAGCAGGTTGAAACTCTCCCGTCGCATCAGCCAAAACTTTTGCGCCTTTGCCTCTGTCTCATCTTCTTCCATGTAAGTAAAGTTAAAACGACTAAGATCTTTTTTGGCGGTATGTATTTTATACTTCACCTCATCGACCGTTTCGCCAGTAAATTCAATCAGCAAGATTAACTGAGGCACACCTTTTATGAGCATGACGCCATCTGGGATAAGTTGAATCGCTAGCTTCATCCAGCGCCACAATCCCAGCTTTGACAAGAAGGCGAAAAAGAATTTAAAACTTAACCATAGTGTATTGTCATCGAAACTCTCAAACGTTGCCGGCTTATGTGCCAGGACGGCCGGTATCACATCACCAAGTTCGTCGATTGTGCGCATATAGCAAACGAGCGTACCCGAATGAGCAGGCTTTGGTACGAGCCGAAAGCGAATGTCAGTTGTAATCCCAAGTGTACCCTGAGCTCCTACGAATAATTTCGTGAGATCAAATATACCCGTATCACGGTTCCAGACATTCCATAGATGATATCCGGTTGAATCCTTACTCACTTTTGGTGCAGCGGCCTGTATTTCGTCATATTGGCCGTCGAGAAGCTCAAACGTCTGTCGGTAAAGGTGACCCTCAAAATTATCTTGGCTCATTTTTGCATTTAGCTCGCTTCGATTAAGTGGCTTAAACACATATTCATTTCCGTCACTCAGCACCACACTAAGCTCAGTTACGAATTGGTCTGTCTTGCCATACTGAAGAGACTTTTCGCCACCTGAATTATTGCCGACCATACCACCGACTGATGCGAGGTCACGGCTAGCAGGGTAACTTGGCAAAATACTACCTTGCTTGATAGTTTCAGTATCAAACTCTCGATATAGCATACCTGGCTGGACATGAGCAGTCGTAGGCGTAACATCGCGAAGTTTATTCATATGCTGGCTAATATCTAGCACGATTGATTCACCGATTGCCGCACCTGACATATCGGTACCACGAGAGCGAGGTGTGATATTAAGCTCAGGATGCTGTGCTTTATGCTTATTTACAAACGCAACAGTCGCTTTAATATCATCAGCGTCTCTTGGGAAGCCAACAATTTGAGGCTTTAACTCAAACAGACTGGCATCATGGGAATAAAATTCACGAGTTGTATCGGTCGTATCGAGCTCGCCCTTAAAAATCTTCGAAAGTTCTGCGTGTAAATCCATATCTATAAGAGTACTAATTCCAGATAACAAACACAAGCAAGATAACCACTTATAGCTCACTTCTCGGCAGCAGCACCGAGGCATCGCAACATCACATCACACCGTCTTAATATTCTCCGCACGCGCCAGAACAAGATCGCGGTACGACCCGACGTCAATTTTTCGCGACTCGATATCTTCAATTGAAGCCCATATCCCAATCTCCCCCTCTGGACGACTCGGATGTAGCGGAGTTGCCTTGTCTAACGAACCGACGTAGGCAAGAATGACCTTGCCAGATTCATGAACCCAGAAATCTCCGCGAGAAAGCCCACCAACCACAATGCCGAGCTCTTCTTTAATTTCACGAAGAATTGCTTCATCTGGATTTTCTCCATGTTCGAGATGACCTCCCGGAAAGCCATACTGATCTTTCACACCCTCCCAGAGATATTGCATCACCAATACCTCTTTGCTGTCCAATGAATAAAGAATCGCTTTTGCGCTGACAGGATGAAGTGGCCTATCTTGCATATGAAGTGCCGTAACCTATCTCGCCACTGCGCGCCACCACATGGATGGTTCGTCAATTGACTGAGCTAATATAATAGGCGACTCTTGTGTTCTTAGTGCTACTTTGAACTTTACCACACCGACAGAAGTGTCTTTTGATTCTGGCCGTACAATATCTAGTTGAATAGCTGGAGTTACTGGCATTCCAGACCAAATGAACGCTCCTATCTCATTCTTAGCGACGGCCGAATATGTTCGCTTGGACCATGCTGGCGTATATATCCCAATCTCCTGACCCTTCTTAGCAAGCACGGCATATTGAAAATTATCCCGTGCACTAAGATATAGCTTATGGCTATCTTGTTGTGCTATTCGACTCAAGTCTGCTCCCATGATGACAATGATTATTTGCTGGGTATGGCCATCGATCGTATGGTTGGCAGCAAGAATAAAGTTACCTCCCGCTTCGACCGACTCCCCAGTCTTAAGTCCGATCACGCCATCATCACCAAGCAGAAAATTTGTATTATTAATCTGACCAGCTACTGGGATTGTCGCTGTTTGCTGTGATGCAATACTAGCTATTACCGGCTGCTCTAGTGCCTTCTGCGCAATAATCGCTAGATCGGCGGCCGTACTCAATGTACTCGCATCGAGCCCACTAGCATCACTTCCTATTACCGTGTCCTTCAGTCCAAACCTCTGTATCATATCTGTTGCATAAACCCGATAGGCCTCTAGTGAACCAAATGCCCATATTGCCAGACTGTCGGCCAGGTTATTACTTGATACCAACAGTACGCCTTGCATTGCCTGGCGCTGCGTAATGCGCTCGCCTAGTTGAACGGGCGCATTCGAGCCATTATTGGCGATGTAGTAGTCGTATAGATCAACGTCAGTCTGATCAAGTACGAGCGTCTCGCCGCTCATCCCTAGCTCAAATGGCTTCCGTTCCATGACCGCGAGCATAGTAATCAACTTCGCAACACTAGCAGTCGGATGCTGCTTGATCACACCATGCGTTTCCAGTACTCCGTAATCACGAGTGGCAATGGCTGCCTGACCATAGCTAGGCCAGTCTAATGGTTGCTTTTCAATTACAGCTGGTGCTGTATAGGTCGAGACGGCCGAGACAGATGTGTCCGCACTGGCGAACCGATAACTGCCGATAGCTAAAAGTAGCACCACAGTAAGGACGAGGCCAATTTGCCAGCGATGACTCTTTTTTGAGGACGTCGATAAGGTATTTAAGTGGTTCCGTCGTTGTATCTGAAAATCTGACATGATTCTCTTTAGTATACATAAAATAAGCCGCCAGTTGGCAGCTTATTTTATGTCGTAGATATTTACTCTACTTGTCTTTTTTCTCGTCGACAACTTCGCCTTCAACTGGCTCGTCATCACCCTTGCTCGTATCGTCCGAGGCAGGTGCATCCTCTTTTGATGCAGCTTCGTAAAGCTTAGCGCCGATTGGCATAATCGCGTCCGTCAGCGCCTTGGCAGCAGCTTCAAGCTCGTCCTTTTCGTTTGAGTCTTTATGCTTTTTCGCTTCTTCAACAGCGTCAGCGATTGCCTTCTTATCATCGTCGCTAATTTTATCCTTGTACTCGTCCGGCATCTTTTCAGCCTGATAAATAGCACTTTCTAGGCTATTGCGAGCATCGACAGCTTCACGCTTCTTTTTATCTTCATCAGCGTGTGCTTCAGCTTCTTTTTGCGCCTTCTCAATATCTTCTTTTGATAGGTTACCACTGTCAGAAATTGTGATACTTTGTTCTTTGCCAGTACCCTTATCCTTAGCCGTAACGTTCAAGATACCATTCGCATCAAGATTAAAGGTAACTTCGATTTGAGGCACGCCACGTGGCGCAGGTGCGATGCCATCGAGCGTAAAGCGGCCCAAAGACTTGTTATCGCTAGACATCTCACGTTCACCCTGGAGTACGTGGATCTCCACCTGAGGCTGGTTATCAGCAGCAGTCGAGAATGTCTCAGATTTACTTGTTGGAATTGTACTATTGCGCTCAATAAGCTTGGTCGTGACGCCGCCCATAGTTTCGATACCAAGTGACAGTGGTGTAACGTCAAGGAGCAGTACGTCCTTCACATCACCAGCAAGTACACCACCTTGAATTGCCGCACCGACAGCAACAACTTCATCTGGATTCACACCCTTGAGTGGCTCTTTACCGAAGATAGTCTTCACTTTCTCTACTACCGATGGCATGCGAGTCATACCGCCAACGAGAACAATCTCGTCAACGTCGGCAGCCTTAAGGCCGGCATCCTTAAGCGCCTTCTCAACTGGCTCGGCCAAACGATCGATCAAATCAGCTACAAGCTCTTCAAGTTTCGAGCGAGTCAATTTATACTCGAAGTGCTTTGGACCGTCAGCATCGGCAGTCAAGAATGGTAGATTGATTTCAATTTCAGATGTACTTGAAAGTTCTTTCTTAGCTTTTTCGGCTTCGTCTTTCAAGCGCTGCATCGCAGCCTTATCGCTCTTTAAATCAATACCTTCATTGTTTTTGAAGACTTCTAGGAAATGGTTAACGATACGGTTATCGAAATCTTCGCCGCCGAGGTGAGTGTCGCCGTTTGTTGACTTCACTTCAAACACACCGTCACCGAGCTCAAGAATCGAAACGTCGAATGTACCACCGCCAAGGTCGAAGACAGCGATCTTCTCATCCTTCTTGCTATCTAGTCCATAAGCAAGAGCAGCAGCGGTCGGTTCGTTGATAATACGCTTAACTTCAAGACCAGCAATCTTACCAGCATCTTTTGTCGCCTGACGCTGTGAGTCATCGAAGTACGCAGGAACGGTAATAACCGCCTCGGTGACTTTTTCGCCGAGGAATGCTTCGGCATCAGCTTTAAGCTTAGACAGAATCATAGCCGATACTTCCTCAGGGCTGTAATCTTTGTCTCCCATTTTTACCGCGACACCACCGTCTTTTTTGACGATTTCATATGGCATAATATCGTGATCTTTTTGCACTTCTTTGTCGCTAAATTTACGACCAATAAGACGCTTAACACCGTAGATAGTGTTCTTTGCATTTGTCACGCGCTGACGCTGCGCGACCTGGCCAACAAGACGTTCGCCACTTTTATTAATAGCAACAACAGATGGTGTCGTGCGATTACCTTCCGCGTTTGCAATTACCTCTGGCTTACCTGCAACCATATACGCTACGGCGCTATTAGTTGTACCGAGGTCGATGCCGATGATTTTACCCATAGAGTATTCTCCTATTCGTTTCAATTACCATACATTATATCTGAATATATTTTAGCACTCTAGTCGATAGATTGCCAATATCTCCATTGTAATAAAATTAGCACTCTCATGTCAAGAGTGCTAATAGCATTATTATCAAGCGCCAATTTAGCCGTCGTCGCGCATGTCGTTTATGGGACTACGCCTACTATTTCGAAGTAAAGGAATTACCATTGCCAACAAGCCCACCCCAATAATCACCGCAACAATTACAGGCAAGTACCAGCTGCCGAATCCAATAAAATGGAATTCAAGCTTAGGATTTGAAGCACCGAATGCCAGTTGAGCGCCGATAGTAGCGTCGTGCCAAAGCATCATATTGAGCGCTAGAGCAGACACAATGCCAAAAAATACTGCAAATAGTACGATCCTCAATGAAAGAAGTAAGGTATACGTACTATAGATTCTCGCGATATCACCGCGCCTGGCGCCGATTGCGCGAAAGACAGCACTCTCCTTTCGACCATCAGCGATAGTCCTCCCGATCATGCCGCTCAAAATAATAATTGCCACCAGGCTTACTACTCCAACAATCCAAAGTAGCGCAGTTTCGAACCACGATCTCATCTCATCAACCACGAGACTACTACTCCCAAAAGGTGCAGCATGTACAGACCTGTTATTAGCCCCGAAGAACCCTGCTTTACTAAGCAGCTCACGGGCTTCGGCCTTATCCGTAAACTCTACTAAATACGCCTCAATGGAGAATGGGGTTTTTGTATCACTCGAAGGCTCAAATACAGCAGCGGGACGCGACGATTCGGGCACCTTGGCAAGCAGAGCACTCGGTATATTCCATGTTTGGTAGCCTAACGATGAAGAGAAGATACCCTTGATAATCTGAGCGACCGAGAACGAGACCTCGCCCTCAAATCCAAGATCAGATGACACCCCAACACCACGGACAATGACCTTATGCTGCTCCGGCTCGCCGATATACGTACCGATTTCCTTTTCATAGTTCTTTTGATTGTCTGCCTGCTTTTTTTCGATACTCGTACGGCTATCGCTCTGCACGACGACAGCACCACAATCTGCACTACTAGGTACGGCGTAGAGAAGTGTTGGCTTAACATAATCCGGATTATTCCTGTTGTCAACTATCTCTTTTTGTTGATTTATCGCCTGGGTCACCAGCGCCTGCGATGCAGAATTTCGATAACAAAATTTAGCAGTTATCTCGCCTACGCGACGTCGAACTTCTTGAATGCGATCAAGTTGCTGCTGAGTAGATACCGATGGTTCAAGCTTTTTTAACCCAAGTAACTTTTCGGCATCAGAATATGGAATAATTGCCGGTATCTCCCCTGACGCAGGGTCGTATGTTCTATTTGAAATAAATGGCTCAGCTACGCTACTGTCGAGTACTGTAAGGCTCTTATTGTCATCATCGCCTGGGGACATTGACCTATCCACTTCCGAAGATGAAGATAAGGATGCCTCCTTGCCGTCTTTCATGAATCGTAAAGTGTTCTCAAACTGATGCAGGACACGGTGCTCACCGATAATCTTTGCCGTTTTATATGGATCAATATACGCGGAAACGTCAAATGGCCTGTACTGCTCAGCTTCAAGCGCCTCAGCAACAGCAGCGACACTCGAGCTATCGAGATACTTATCACTGACAATCTTTTCTTTAGTCTCCTGGTCGATGACGATTGGCGAAGGGTCTTCGTTTCGGGCATCGTACTCTATACCGTACTTTCTTGCAGCTGCCTGCTTTTTTGCAACATGCGCCGCATGTTCCGTTTCAACGCGGCGAACTACATCGGGGTTAGTAAGATTATCATAGATGTTGAATGCCTTATTGTCAGTACGGCCAACGTCAATAATGTAGCGACTATTGAGGCCCTCGTTACTAAAGCGAGTTGCGCTATCAAGAACACCTTGAGCAACAATAACAATCAATACCAAGAAACCGAATAATAGTCCCGCTATAGCAACTGTTACAGACGTACGAATCTTGCGTGCGCGTAACTTTGTATAGGCAAGGACAAGAACATCAGTTGACCGTATCATACTATCCTACCGTCCTTCATTACGATCTCCCTATCTGCTCGTCGTGCGATTGCCTGGTCATGAGTAACTATAATAATCGTCGTGCCGAATTTCTCCCTAATTGTCTCAAATAGTTCAATAATCGCTCGACTATTTTCACTATCGAGATTCCCGGTAGGTTCATCCGCTAAAATAACTCTCGGCCGGTTCAAGAGCGCTCGAGCGATGGCCGCTCGTTGCATCTGCCCTCCTGATAGCTCACGGGGGTAATGGCGCAGGCGATCGCTCAGTCCAACCTGCGCGGCAAGCTCCCTCACACGCACTCTGCGTTCTGCGCGCTTAATTCCTGCAAACATGCCCGACACCTCAAGATTTCGCTCGAGACGAAGAAACGGCTGAAGATAGAAAAATTGAAAGACGAACCCGATTGTTTGTCCGCGAAAAAGAGATAACTTACTATCTGATAATTTCCGAAGGTTAGTGCCAGCGACTTTTACAACTCCCTCAGTCGGCTGATCAAGACCTCCTAATAACTGTAAAAGAGTCGACTTACCACTTCCGCTCGCGCCAGTTATAGCTACAAACTCGCCCTCATGGATATCCAGTGTCACACCCTGTACGGCATTGACTTTTGTCTTTCCTACTTTATAGGTTTTCTTTACTTCTTCAGTGCGAAGAAGCACTGGCGTCGTCGGTTTTTCTTTCACAGCGACAGCTACTCGCCGTCGCGCACCTTCATACTCCCTTATCGCGCGGACTGCCGCAACTGCATCACCATCATAGAGCGCAATAAATGCCCGGATCTCGTCATTAGATATAGCTGGGTGCTGATTCATTATCATTCATCATATCATAAGCATAAACAATACCCGCCAGACTATGGGGCCCGGCGGGTATTGTTTATGTCGGAGTGTATGACTACTTCTTTTTCGTCACTTTGACCATGGCGTGGCGAATTGGCTGGCCGCTTAGCGTATATCCCGCCTGAAGCTCTTCGGCAACGATCTCTTTGTCCCCTTCAGCCTCTTCGTCAAATTGAATCGCTTCATGGAAGTCAGGATTGAAATCCGCACCCTCTTTGGCGTCAATTCGCTTTAAATTAAGACTATCTAGCGACTTCTCAAGATTCTTAACGAGAGCTGCAATACCTTGCGCCCATTTATTGTCAGCAAGCTCCTCTGGCAGATACGCTACGGCACGTTCAATAGTATCAATAACTGGGAGAAGTTTTAGGATCGCCGCAGACTGACCATGTTGGTAGGTAGCTGCTTTGTCGGCTTCACTTCGCTTCCGATAGTTTTCAAAATCCGCGCGTGTACGCTGCAAATCAGCCGTCAACTCGGCAACTGTGTTTTCTAATTCTTCTTGCTTCTTACTTTTCGTCATTCTTTTTCTCTCCTAAATAAGCTCTCTTTGATTTAAACGGCCATAAGCCTCCGCTATATGCAAATGACTAATAAAGTTAACCATTGCAACCTAAAACATATTCCCAATCGCATTAAACAGGCCAATGATTGCATTAATAAGCGCTTGGATAACAGTGACGATTGCGTTCACTATAGTCGTAATGATCGTCACAATCCCATCAATGATTGCTTGAATAATCTCCATTACAATACCTCCTCTAACATTGCGCCTGCATGTCGAACAAGTCGCATTACTTTGCCATAGCTTTGACGTGTTGGGCCAAGCACACCAATATAGCTATTGTCGCTATACGGTGAACGGAAGCGACTGATAATTAACGTTGCTCCACTCGCCTTACCGATTGGATTCTCAGATCCAATATAGACGTTTAATGGTTCGTTGGGCGCCGCTTCTCGAAGCCACGGTTCAAGGTTATCAAGTAATCGCGCCACCGCTTGAGTATGGTTACCTTGCAGGAATTCTGGTTGGGAAAAAAGGTTTCCCATACCACTCATGTATAGTTGGTCACCGATGGTCGCAAGACCGAGATTTTGCGTAAGGTCTACAAGACTATCGACGGCGCTTCGAATTGCGCGGTCAGCTCTGTCACCGTGCGTCTGTACGCGAGCTTCAATTGCCCGAGAGCCACGGTCAAGTGGAGACGGCACCTCATTAGCATGTGCCTCAGTTAGACTATTAACATACATTCGATAACCTTGATCGGTTGGGACGCGACCGGCGCTCGTATGCGGCTGGGCGATCAACCCCATCTCTTCAAGACGAACCATCTCGCTGCGGATAGTAGCGCTCGAGACATTAAATAACTTTGCCAACATGACGCTACCAACAGGTACGGCCACTTCGGCGTACTGTTCGATAATAGCGGCGAGGATTTGGATTTGACGCTCTGTCATATAGCCATTATAGCCCGATTTGGCACTCTTTGCAATTGAGTGCTAGATGTTATTGCGAATTGTCGCCAGTAGATCAGCGGCGAGAATACGAGCATCTTCATCGTGGCGGTTAAAGACATTATTGCCGTGGGCAATCTCATCAGTAACACGGACGGCACGCTCAAGATTGTCATTAATCATAAAGTGGAAGTATGGCATGGCTAGCGCGTGTTCAAGCTCGTGCTGAGCAGCCATCAAACGCTTAGGCAATTCTCTCGCCAACTCATCTTGTGAGCCATATCGTCCGTCAAGTCGCTGACGCCACGTAGAATAGTCAGGAGGAACGATAAAGATCGGGACAATGTTCTGTTCTGAGATTGCCTTAAATGACGCAATACCATTAACGTCAATGTCGCCAAGTGCAATCTTACCCTGACGTTTTGCCGCTTTGAACTCACCAATGCTCGTGCCGTAATAATTATCACCGAAGCGATTAACTTCAATAAAATCTTCATTGACAAGCATCTCATGCATCTTACTCATTGATACAAAATGGTAGTCATCGCCATCTTGCTCAAGTACCCCGTTGTTAGTACGTGGCGGACGTGTCGTATGTGTGATAATTTTATGATATTCATCACTCTCAAGTACTCTATTTTGAATCGTATCTTTACCAGCCGCGGTGATACCTACGAGCAGTACGATAGGCGTAGTTTGAATTGTTGCAATAGAATCTTCGCTAATTTGATAGCGGGCGATAAGTTGGTCAAGTTCGTTCATTGTATCAATTGTAACAGGTTAATCGCGCTTCAACATCACCGTAAAGGCTTCTGATGGGATATCGACTTTACCGAAACGCTTCATGCGCTTCTTACCCTTAGCCTGTTTTGCGAGCACTTTCTTTTTACGAGATACGTCACCGCCATATAGGCCAGTCGTTACATCTTTTCGGTATGCCGATAGGTCGGCACGAGCAATAAATTTACCGCCGATTGCAGCCTGGAGTGCTACTTGGAAGTTTTGTCGTGGAATCACATCTTTAAGCTTATCGACAACTTCACGACCGAGCCGCTGAGATTCTGAGCGGTGAGCCATGACAGATAGTGCATCAACAATCTCACCGGCTACGTAAAAATCGACGCGTACCAAATCCTCTACGATATACGTGTCGAGTTCATAATTGAAACTGCCATACCCACTCGTCACCGATTTGAGCTGGTCGTAAAAGTCAGTCAGCAAGTTCGCAAGTGGTGCCTCAAAGCTAATCAATGCACGCTCATCAATATAGCTCAAATTACGCTGCTGACCACGCTTATTTACGATCAGTTGGATTACAGCACCAATATAGTCTTTAGGTACAATAATCTCACCTTTAATCCATGGTTCACGAATCTCTTTAATCTTCGAGACGTCAGGAAGATCGCTGGCGCTCTTAATATCGACTTGAGTCCCATCGGCCAAGCACACTTGATAATCCGTCGACGGGTTAGTAACGACAAGATCAAGGTTATATTCCCGCTCCAGCCGTTCACGAACAATATCCATATGAAGTAGTCCGAGGAAACCGATGCGAACACCGAAGCCAAGAACTGGAGAGTTCTCTGGCTCAAATTGAAGTGCAGAATCACTCAAGCTGAGCTTTTCTACTGCGTCCTTTAACTCTTGATAGTCTTCGTTGGATACCGGGAAGAAACCAGCGTATACGAACGGCTTAACGTTCTGGTACCCTGGGAGCATGTCGCTCGCCTGAGATCGTCGCGTCGTTACAGTATCACCTACTTTTGCATCACGCGTTGTTTTAAGGTTGGTTACGATATAACCGATCTCACCAGTCGAGAGGTCCGGGCCAGCTTTCATAGTTGGGCTCAATGCGCCAACTTCAAGTGCGATCCCATCGGCAGATGTTGCAAGCATATGAATCGTATCGCCTTTTTTAATTGTGCCGTCGACAACACGGGTATAAAGAATCACACCTCGGTAATCGTCATAATAGCTATCAAAAATAAGCGCACGCGTCGGTGCATCAGGCTGACCGCTTGGCGGAGCAATTCGTTCAACAACAGCATCAAGCACTTCCATAACACCTTCACCGGTTTTAGCGCTGATCTTCAGAATATCGTCATCATCGCAGCCAAGCAAATTGATAATTTCAGCTGATACGCGCGGCACATCGGCGGCTGGGAGATCGATCTTATTTAGCACGGGAATGATGGTAAGGTCAGCGGCAAGCGCTAGGTAGACATTCGCTAGGGTCTGCGCTTGAATACCCTGGCTCGCATCAACAACCAAGATCGCACCTTCACATGCCTCAAGGGAGCGTGATACTTCGTAGCTAAAATCGACATGGCCGGGTGTATCGATAAGATTAAGATCGTTGCCCTTGTGTGTCATACGAACAGGAGCTAACTTAATAGTAATGCCCTTCTCGCGCTCTAGATCCATACTATCAAGTAGCTGCGATTTCATGTCGCGCTTTTGAACAGTACCGGTTAGCTCAAGCATGCGATCAGCAAGTGTCGACTTACCGTGGTCGATGTGTGCAATGATACAAAAATTTCTAATCTGTTGTTGATTCATAGTTCAAAGGTAAATTATACCATTTTATCTAGTGTGAGGCGAGCTAAATAGGATTTTTCTGACGCGATCAAATACTGGTACAACTTCCTCAAGCTTCATGAGGCGGCAGACTGCGATATACGACACGAAGCTGATCGATACAATTAAGGCAAATTTCGGGAATGTCGCGAAGAAACTCTGGTTATCGCTTGTAAGCTGAAAAAGCGTGACGCTTATATAGCTAATAACTGCAGTTATAGCCGCAGCTGCTAACATTCTGGAGATGGCGTGAATAAACCGCGTATCAAACAGTCCAGGTGTATGTCGCGACATAAGTACAAATAAAATCGCTACCTCAATCACTGCCACGATTGACTGAGCCCAAGCCAAGCCTAGTGGACCCATACCTAGACTCATCGTAAACCATATGGCCAGTCCAACATTGAGCAAGATGGCAAAAATGGAAACATATAACGGCGTCTTCGTATCTTGCTGCGCATAAAAACTACGAGCAGCGATATGATAGATTGAGCGAAATACAATCGCCACAACCAATCCGCCAAGGAGGCTCGCAATAAGAAGGTCGCCACCGTTCTTAATAAAGTGGACGACGTAGCCACGGGCAGTAAACGCGACCGTAGCAACAGGCAGAATCAACCAGATAATTACACGAATAATCTTTTGGAGTTCTGTCTTAAATAAATCCGGTCGTCCCTGTGCAATACGTTCAGTCATCTGAGGGAATGCAGCATTACTAATAGCCACGCCAATAAGATTAATTGGCATCATATGCAGCATTGACGCCTGTTGATAGGCGCGTATTGTCCCCTCGGCCATGCGAGATGCCAAGTTTGTCTCAGCCAGGCTGACAACGTAGTCCATTCCTTGGTCGGCCGAGCGAGCAGGCAAAAGCGAGAGTACTTTTCGAAACCCTTTATTCTTCCAGTAGATCTTAAATCGATAGTCGAACCCCAGCCCAAGTAAACCTATACTACTAACGAGTAGCTGCATAATAGAGCCGAGAACAACACCGAGCGCCACGCCCATAATTCCCCCATCAAAAAGTTGCCAGCCCAGAATATTAATACCGTTAGTGAAGAAGACTGTACCAATAATAATGCCGACGCTATAAATAGCTGGTGCGAGGGCGAAGAAAGTAAATCGTCCTACGGCCTGCTGCATACTCGCAATCACCGTCGCAATTGCAAACAAGAACGGGTTGACTGCAATCACGCGCATCATACTTGTCGCGAGCGCCAAGCCGGATTCGCTTAAGCCAGGCGCAATCACATACTTCAGAATCGGTTCAGCAAAGGCAATAATCAAGATACTAGCAATAAGCGTACCGATCGCCATGATATTAATCATACTCGTCGATAGCTCCCAGGCAGACTTCTTATTACCCTTAACTAGCCGCTGATTAAAAACTGGAATAAACGTTACGCTCAGAGCACCTGAGACAAGAATGGTAAACATGAAATCAGGCACTGTAAAGGCGGCGGTGTATGCATCGAGCCCTACAGGGTAGCCCGCTATATTCGCTGCCTCATTGGGCATATACGTACTATTGAGCAGACGCTCACGAAATATACCAAGGAGACTTGCAAACAGCATCGATCCAGACAGCAAAGTAGCGGCCCACTTTAGTGTCAGCCGCTTATTTGCTCTTGTTACGACGCTTCGTACTCGATTCATGAGAGTTGCCTAGAAGCTATGCGTGGAGCTGTGCTTCTTTTGGAAGTGTCGTCTTTTTTAGGATGTCGATAACCTGTGTTTCGTCCAATGTTTCTTGCTCAAGAAGCGCATCAGCAAGCGCATCAAGACTCTTGCGGTTAGCTGTTAGTACAGCCTCTGCGCGCTGTGACGCTTCCTTGATTAGCGTCTCAACCTCTTTGTCAATTTCCTTTGCAGTGTCGTCACTATACGGACGCTCATGCGTCATCTTATCAAACACCATGCCGCCGTTATCATCGTGAAAGACCTGGTCGCGGAGCTTCGTGCCCATTCCCTGCTCAATCACCATATCTCGAGCGATTTCAGTTGCTTTGCGAAGATCAGAACCAGCTCCTGTTGTAATGCCGTCTGGACCATACATGATCTTTTCAGCGATACGTCCACCCATTGCACGGGCGAGAATATCCTTGAACTGGTAGACATTTGTATAGCTCGTGTCTTCAGGTGGCAAGAACCATGTCACACCGCCAGTACCGCCGCGCGGGATAATCGTCACCTTATGTACAGGATCACTGTCGGGAAGGATATGACCCACAATTGCGTGACCAGCTTCGTGGTAAGCTGTCATCTTTTTCTCGGCTTCATTCATAATCTTGCTCTTACGTTCTGGACCAATCGCAACCTTTTCAAAAGCTTCGGTTAGGTCGGCATTTGTAATCTTCTTGCGATTATTTCGAGCTGCGACAATTGCAGCTTCGTTTGCCATATTTGCAAGGTCGGCACCGCTTGATCCAGCAGTCTTTGCCGCCAAGGCTTCAATACTAACCGTATTGTCAGTCGGCTTCTTCTTGAAGTGAACTTTCAAGATAGCTTCACGGTCTTTTCGCTCTGGAAGCATGATATTTGTTCGGCGATCGAAACGACCTGGTCGAAGAAGAGCTGGGTCAAGAACGTCAGCACGGTTAGTCGCCGCGAGGACGATAACATTACTGCCAGTTTCAAAACCATCCATCTCAACAAGGATTTGGTTAAGGGTCTGTTCGCGCTCATCGTGACCGCCGCCCATACCCGAGCCACGCTTGCGGCCGACAGCATCGATCTCATCGATAAAGATAATTGCTGGGGCATTCTTCTTTGCTTTTGCAAACAGGTCGCGAACACGGCTCGCACCAACACCAACAAACATTTCAACGAATTCAGAACCAGAAATACTGAAGAAAGGAACATTTGCCTCACCGGCAACAGCGCGAGCAAGCATTGTTTTACCAGTACCTGGGTTACCTACAAGTAGAACTCCCTTTGGAATCTTTGCACCAAGTTGCTCATATTT
Source organism: Saccharimonadales bacterium (SeqCode) (assembly GCA_049295575.1). Lineage (GTDB taxonomy): Bacteria > Patescibacteriota > Saccharimonadia > Saccharimonadales > Saccharimonadaceae > UBA6022. The sequence goes on along the minus strand of JBAQQX010000001.1, from coordinate 171,339 downwards.
TTTTGGGTGCTTCAAGAAATCAACAACTTCTTCAAGATCTTGCTTGGCTGAATCATTTCCTGCAATATCATCGAAGACTACTTTTTCCTTATCAAGGCCATAAAGTTTTGCCTTTGATTTACCAAAGCCCATTGCCTGATTGTTCTGACCCTGTGCCTGGCGCATCATGAACATAAAGAACGCAGCGATAAGGAGGACTGGAATAACGATAATGGCTAGATTCCATAGTGTATTACCGGCTTCCGACGGAGCAATATTTTTAATTTCAACCTTAGCGTCTTTATTAAGACCCTGTTCATAGAGACTACTGCCAGCCTCTTTGACAGATTTTTCAGTTGGCTTGTCCTGATCTTTCGGGGTGATCTTCATATCGATACCCTGGATCTCGATCTTTTTAATCCCACCTTCGTTTGCACGCCTCGTCACTTCTGTGATTGGTACTTCTTTTAGGTTATCGTGTGGCGAAAAAATCGCGACAGCACTAAGTACAGCGAAGACAAGAATAGCCCAGAATAGTCCCAATCGAACGAAGTTACTGGCTTTCTTTTTTGGAGGTTGTTGTTTGGTTGCCATAAAAAAGTATTAGTTCCTTTCAATATTGATTCAAGACAGAATTCCCACTCCTATAATGGTAGCATTTTTCAATCCTTTTGAATAGAAAAAGTCCGCAAGCGACAGACAAGGCGGATACCATCACCAACCTGATGAATCTTGCCCGGCTGCAGCGTCTTAATTGCATGGAGTGCTCGCTCGCGCTGCGGAATTGTCGGACTAATCCCAACTTCCCACTGACAAGCCGTTCGCAGCAGTTCAAGCGCACTAGCCGTATCAACTGACGTAAAGAAATGTCGCGAATAATTATGGTCGCTTGTCGCCAAGATCCTTTGCGTTTCGCTGTCTATGAGCTGCTTTAGCTCTAGTTGTGCTTGCCATAAGCTATATAGCTTCTGTATATCTTCAGTACTTAACCGTTCGCTAATGCGCATACGCAGCTCGTTACGGAGATAAGTTGTGTCTTTATTCGTACTATCCTCATGCCACTCCAGGTCGTGCTGCTTAGCATAGCTGATGATCGCCTGCTTAGAGACATGCAGTAGGGGACGAATCAAATCGGAGTCGAGTACCGCTAATCCGCGCCAGCCAGTTCCGCGCTCTATATTGATTGCAATCGTCTCAATGACGTCATCGGCATGATGAGCCGTCACGATCGATACATTGCCATAACGCACAGCTACTTCACGCAAAAAAACATAACGGCGTTCGCGCGCCAAAGCCTCGCTTGCCCTCATGCCCAGTTCCTCGCGCTTCGTCTCAAACTCAAGCCCATAGTCCCGTGCTAGCTTGCCGACAAAAGTAGCATCTCCTGCCGAGTCTTTACGAATACCATGATCGAAGTGGGCCACAATGAGACGCGCCCCTCCTCGTTGCACGAGTTTATCGAGCAGTACAACAGAATCAACCCCGCCGCTAACTGCAACGATATAGGTCTTCACTAGCCCCACCTTTTTGAGACAACGACTCCCAGCCAGATACCCACTATTCCACCGATAGTACTCCCGAGAATACTCCAGCCACCGAGCGGATCGCTATCACCAAAAAGAACCGGTATATATGCCCCGATAAGACCAAAGACGGCTGCGAAAAGGAGTAGGACTTTTTTATTCATATTCTTAGTATAAACTATGCCCCTGCTGGTGGCGTCTCGTTGCAATTGGTTATATTCGAAATCGTGTATGAGAACTTGTAGTAATCGACGTTAGCATTGTAAGCATAGCCCCCGATGTTCGTATGGTTGCAATAGTAGCTGTTTGCACCCACGTTAGCCATCTCACGGTAGCCGAGACGACGATACATGGTCGTATTTTGCGGACCGCCGTTGATCGCATTCCAGGCAGTCACGATATAGCTCGTACCATCACTCGAATACATATAGCAGCCACGCCCCCCTCCAATACCCGAGTTGGCATTAGATTGCGGCAATGCCTCGGTAACGCCCGGGACCCAGTCTACCTGTTTCGAGCCGCCCGTACAGTTGGCGTCTGTACGCACAGTACTCAGACTGCCTGTCGAGGGATAGGCACCGTTAAGCGCGTTATATGACTCAACCAGCTTGTGGACATTTTTAATATCGGACTGAACGCGACTGTTAAATGCCCTGTTCTGGATACCGTTATAGGCAACGATAGTAATGGCTGCTAATATACCGATGATCACAATGACGATAAGAAGTTCAACGATCGTAAAGCCTGGGCGTCCTTTGATATTCATATTGCTTACGATTATATCATCGTACACCGTGAATACTTAATGGACATATTAGCTTCTTTAAGACCTATAAATACCGCGTGCTGCCAAATGGAATCTTCTGCTTCAAGAACCTCCCTGTGCCGAGCGTGTCGGCTGAGTGAATCACTCGCTCGCCGTATCGCTGATTAATTACATCAATCGCATCGATCAAACGATGCTCGCGCGCTATCTCGTCGCCAAATAGACTAAGCTGCGGATCATCGTCGTTGCCAAGCTCGTAGCAGCTAATACCAATCTCCTTAATCTGCCCTGGCGCACCAGCAAACAGTAGGCTTGCCTGGATATAGATTGCCTGATCGCTAAAAAAGGGGAGTTCGTGCATCTTCCGAGCATGCCAATATTGCCTATCGTACGTTTTGGTATATATAGATACCCCCCGGGCTACCTTGCGTTGCGATCGCAACTTCGCACCAACAGCCTCACATAGATGATGGAGGCGCTGTAGTATTTGTGTTTTCGTCAGGTCATTCGCTTCAAGTACGTACTGACGTCCGACAGTTTTTAGGTCGTGCACTACGTCGTCCACCTCCCATCCGCGCAGGCGCTGGTGCCACTGATCGCCAAGTACACTTTTAAATACCATCTTATGAAGCGTTTCACGACTAGCGTCAAGAAACTCAAGTGGACTATAGATTCCAACCGCGTTCAGATGATGTTCATTGCGACCCGCAATTCCTGTCAGGTCAGTTAGTTTCAATGTCTCAAGTGTCGCTCGTAGCGTATCGTGTGTGATTACGTCTAGTCCGTCCGGCTTATGCAAACCAGCTGCCGTCTTAGCCAGAAACCGATTTGTTGCAATCCCTACGTTACAGCGCATCGCGCGGCCAATCTCATCCCTGAGCCGCTGCTTTATTTCGTGCCCAATCTCCTCAAGTGGACGCTGCTTCATACTATCGGTTGCATGATGAAAATCGATCACCCCCTCGTCAATACTCTTCATTACTACGTGGGCCGAGTAACTCTTCATGATGTCCATCATCTTATGGTATACAAACCGATACTTCGCAGGATCACTCTCAAGCGCTATCAATCCCGGCACGAGCAACTTCGCATCCCGCACACGCATACCAACCTTTACGCCGTGCGCTTTCGCCTCGTAGCTTGCCGTCACGATCGAGGTATGATCAGTCCGACGATTAACGACAACTACCGGCCGACCTCGTAGCATTGGCCGAGACTGTTGCTCGACAGTTGCAAAACATGAGTTTAAATCGATATGCATAACAAGTGGACGTTCGGTATTATAGGACTCATTCATAATGGTCCGCCTCTCGCGTCAAGTGCCACGTCAGACGTTCGGTATCAAACTCTAGTCGATAATCCGCTCCGCCATCAGTCACGTCAAAAATATGCAGCGTCCGGTGTCCTTGGCTGCTTGGGTGTCGTAGGCCAATCTCAGTAACTACAACCTCGCGCCCATTTAGTCGTCGGAACTTAATTGGCCGACATAAATTCAACCCCTCACCAAAAGCGGCCACCACCTCGATACGCTCATTTAAAAAAGTTTCATCATTCATCTCAAAAATCCTCTAAAAATTAGTTAGAGAAACGTTTTTTGATTGTATTGCCCGTTTCTTTCACCCGTTTCTAGTGAAAAATCCGAAGACAATTGAATGATCCATTCGCGAGGGACGCTTGCCCTGGAAAGGGTAGTGAGTATCGCGCGGAAGTACTTTTATTATATACCTTTACACTCGAACAATATAGCTCCAGTATATAGGTAGATTGCCGGCTGCGCGTTTAGGGCGCAGCCGGCGGCAAGAAGGACTTTCCTTCTTACAGTGACGGCAGGGTCATAACCCATCGCTGGACAAAGGTGTAAATACAAGGATTGAGACCTTGCACCTTCGCCTGGCGATCCCACTCTTCAGCCCCAATCGACGCTTCAATCCGTGAAAGAAGCCTATCAACCTGTACCCGTTCGAGACCACGATTGTGGTGACCGAAGCCGTCCCGACAGAGATTGTATCCGTCAGGTCGATCATCGTGCACGTACAGTTTATGGTACTGGTTCTTGAGAGACATGATGCCGATCGCCCATGCGTTCGGATCGAGGAGCATATCCGAATCGTCAATTCCCTCGATGAACATTTTGTCGCGAGACTGTCCGGTTGCAATGTGTAGAAAATCGAAATCACATTCGCGACCCCGAAGACCGAAGCCAGGATACGCATACTGGAAAAAGGCGTCATTGCGCAGTAGTACTTTCCAAGTGTGCGATGCCAAGTCCGTATCCCAAGGATACATCCAGCTTGCGCGCTGCCTCAGTCGATGGATACTGATATACCCTTCCACGAGCAGCTGCCGCTCTCGAATTTCAATGTCTGGCAGTGGAAAATCTCGTTCAAAGCCGTTCTGATAGTGGGTATTTCCGAGGAGCAACTGGGCCAGTCGCTCCTTGTCCGTGCTTTTGTACAACGCCTCCATAATCCCCCCTTGGATCTCGAATGGTGGTCGTATGTCAGTAGTGTAGTCTTTTTTAGTAAAAAGTAAACGAAATTGCCATTAATTAACGAAGTATTTTTTACTATTAGCCTCTCTCGCTCACGAAGTCTACAACCCTCTGGAAATTCTTAACATATTTTGCTACAATCAACCAAGGTAAATGGCAGCGTAGCTCAGTTGGTTAGAGCGCGAGACTCATAAGCTCGAGGTCACAGGATCGTTCCCTGTCGCTGCTACCAAGATAATCCCCTCATCGAAAGATGGGGGTATTTTCTTGGTAATAGTCAAAGTTGTGAATGTAACATCAAAATATACCAGTGAGGCAAGGTAAAAAACTAGCGTTTTCATCTCCCTATCTATCGCTATATTTGCTACGCTTACTCTATGAAAATAACGACGCTAAATCTCCAAGGTTTTGATGACTGGGAGACACGAACAAATACTATTGCCTCCTATCTTAAGCGCAAGAAGTCAGATATTGTCTTCTTCCAGGAGGTTGTCTTCCTGCCTGAGGTCAATGCGCGCAATCAAGTACAGCTCCTCAATAATGATCTTCGCTACCCATACCAACAAACAGTCATTAGCCGGCTGCAAGTTGGTCTTGAATACCCCGTCTACCGCGAAGGTCTTGGGTGTTTGAGCCGCTATCCGATCGTTTCCTCTGACACGATCGTTCTTCAACAAGCATCTGGCGATGAGCACCAGCGTATCGTGCAACTTATCGACGTGTCTGTAAATGGAGAGATCATCAAGTTCGCTAACGTTCACTTCTCAATAACTGATTTTACTGACTTTGCCACTGCTCATCTCGAAGAAACACTTGCTACACTAAAAGCTCGAGGCGAAAAGCGAATTATCGTCGGCGACTTCAACCTCAATCATCTCGAAGAGTCGATCGATATATGGGGTGAGGATTACAGCGCCTCAACTGATTTCACGTATGTTTCGTATCCAAGCATGGAAAAGCGTAATGACTACTTCCTTATTCCAAAGCAGTTTTCGTTTGAGGCGTTTGAGGTATCAGACGAAGAGAATATGTCAGACCATAATGCCCTGACTGCGACAGTAGCAGTACCTGCATTCCAGCAACAAGCTAAGCTAGCCTCGCTAGTTGCAGCCTACAAGGAATAAAATAATACCCGCCAGGTGCGGGTATTATTTTATTCCTATCTAGAGAGATGGGCTTAAGCGGCAGACGGATTTGTCTTTGTGAGCGTCGCAAGTTTTGCGATCCCCCAGGCAACTAGCGCATAGACTGCAATCGCTACAAGACTACTAACCTCGAGTACTGATTGGCCGTATGCCGGGACATAACTGAAGATGCCGTAAAATGGTGCTGCAAAAATCTCGCTTAATGCATAGACGAAATCAACAAATCCACTGTCCCTGTTTGCTCCCAGAAGTAGCAGGACGACACGGATAGCCAATAGGGCAATGATAAAGCCCGCAATGTACCAGACAACTCGTTTAAGGACGACTGCTCCGCTTGCAGTATTGTCGCTACGAACGGTTTGACGCGTTACGTTAGCATCTCCTTGTCGTTCGGACGTTTCACGGACTTCGGTAGTTTGCTGTTCTTGATCTTGATTCATACGAACTGATCTCCTACATTAAATTGTACTTATACAGTAGCACAATTTACTACGAAGAAGTACTCCGACCTCTTATAGCGACAACCGAGAAGACAAGCTATTCAATTTCAGTATCATCAGGCAACGTGGCATGACGACTATCGATAAACCCTTGTAATTCCTGAGTACTACGCTGGCGATTCCAGGTAGCGAGGCCTAAGATGTCACTAATCGTAACAGCTTCAACGTTTGAGACGTTCTGTTCCATTTCCATGTTGTTGTGTCCTGTTTGTTTTTATTGTTTAATGTATTTATTTAAGCATAAATATGTTAAAAAAGCAATAGTATTTTACACGGCAAAGGCTGATTATTAACCCGTTCACTCATTTGCCCTATATACTTTGACCCATACGAGTCGCTTATGGTATAAATAAGAGTAAAGGTAGACAAAAAATAAACATATGGACATTTTCGGTTCACTCGCCATCGTCGCATTCGCCGGCCTCATCCACGCCAGTTTCCAACTGAGTGTTAGCATGCTGAGTCTTATGAGCGGACACGCCATCGGCGCAAAGCGCTCTCACTCCAAACTAATGCGACTCATAGGTGGATTTATTTTTGGTGCCGGTGTCATGACAATGCTTCTTTTGTCGTTCATCTCTCTCGTACTTCTCCATATTTTCAATGGCAGCTCAGTTCTAGCGCTAGCATGGGTTATGGACTGCGGCCTACTCTTTGGAATTGGTATTGCTGTCTGGCTCTTCTACTACCGCCGTCAACGCGGCACTACCCTCTGGATTCCACGTAGTGCGGCTAGCTACTTAAGTGAGCGGACTAAAGTCACGAAACGAAGCGCCGAGGCATTTGGACTCGGTCTTACTAGCGTGATTAGCGAACTGCTATTTATTATTGCACCAGTTGTCACAAGTGCACTCGTCATTATCAGCCTACCGCCCCTCTGGCAACTCACCGGCATAGCTCTCTATACTGCTATTTCACTTCTTTCGCTTCTTATCGTGAGCGTTCTCGTTGGCGGCGGACATAAACTTAGTCTAATCCAAAAGTGGCGCGAGAAGAATAAGACCTTCCTTCAGTTTTGCGCCGGTTCTGGCCTGATTATTCTTGGCTTCTATCTATACGTTAACCAAGTATTGGCAGTGGACATTGCCTCGCTTGGAGGCATGTAATCATGAAGGCAATAGACATCGTTAAGCGATCAGGTAGCAGGCCGAGTGAGCGATTCGAGCGAGATAAGCTCCATGCTAGTATTGTCGCTTCATGCCTAAGTGTGCGCAGTCCAGAGGGCGTGGCTGAATCGACCGCCAAAAATGTCTGCGACGCGGTGATCGTCTGGCTTGAAACTAAGCCGGAAGTTACCAGTGCTGATATCCGTCGAGTGGCGAGCAGCACACTCGAACGATACCACCCCGAAGCCGCCTATCTATATAAACATCATCGCTTGGTCATATAAGGAGAACGAGTAATGGCAAAAAAACCAACATTTGACTACGACCTCATTGTTATCGGAAGCGGAGCTGGCGGAAGCGCAGCTGCAACCATCGCCGCCCGAACCGGAAAGCGTGTCGCTATTATTGAAGAAAGCACCTTTGGCGGAGAGTCGCCAAACTGGGGAGATGTCCCAACGAAGGCGCTCCTACATGCCGCACATCTCTACGACGAAGCTAAGCACGGAGCTCGATTCGGCCTTCGGTCAGCGGCGATCGGCTACAATTACCCATCCCTCCAAAACTGGAAAGACCTTGCCGTCAAACGAACTGGCGCAGGGGGCAATCGTCGCTACTATGAAGATCATGGTATTAGCGCGTTTAATGGCACAGCTCATTTCCTAAGTCCAAATGAAATTAGTGTCAACCGCCGTCATTTATCTGCCAAGCAATTCTTAATTGCCACCGGGTCCCACTGGGAAATCCCTGATATTATCGGCATGGACACTGTGTTATACCTGACGCCTCGCACACTTCTTCAATTGACACGTCCGCCTAAAAGCTTGTTTATTATTGGCGGCGGAAGCGTTGCGCTCGAACTAGCTCAGCTCATGGCTATCTTTGGCACTAAGGTGTATATTGCAGAAATTGCCTCTCGACTACTTCCTCATGAAGACAGCGAAGTCGGAGAACTGCTTGAGCGAACCCTCAGAGAACAAAAGGGTGTCACTAGCCTGACTCAATCCCGAGTTATTTCTATCCAAAAAGATGGGATCGGCAAGCGCGTCACCTATTCACGTGGAGGTCACGAGAAGTCAGTGCGCGTTGATGAAATTCTTCTTGCGGCTGGCCGCGCGCCAAGTATTGACCTTGGTCTCGAAAACGCCACAGTCGCGTATACGCCAAAAGGCATCGAGGTCAATGACCACCTCCAAACGACAGCAAAGCATATCTTTGCCGCTGGCGACGTCCTTGGACGTAACAGTTACACTCACACAGCACTACTTGAGAGCCGGATTGCCGCTAATAATCTTCTTCATAAGGACAAGGTTGTCCCAGACTACACTGCCACTCCTCGCGTTACGTTCACGTATCCAGGTATTGCATCGGTCGGCCTACGAGAAGATGACTGCTTGAAGCGCGACCTACCGATCAACAAATCAATCGCACCGCTTAATATTATTGCCCGCAGCAATACGGCTGATTTTAGAGACGGATTCGTAAAAATCATTACAGACAAGAAAGGTGTAGTTCTGGGTGCAACTATTGTCGCTCCACATGCCGCTGAAATGATCCATGAGCTGACTCTTGCTGTTAAACACGGCCTGACTGCCAGCGACATCGCTCAAACACCACACGCGTTCCTGAGCTGGAGTGAAGCAATCCGCGTAGCTGCCGCACGGCTCACGCAGTAGAACCGCCCCACGGCAGCCCCGTTAATGAATTGACATTAATTTAGTAATGTTCTAAAGTATATCCAAGTTCTATCACAGAGCTTCCGCGTGTCACATGACACAAATAAGAGAAGGGTCGTTGCGCATGTCAACTTGTAGGACCATTTCGGTTGTCATCAAAGGGCACCCAGGAACTGGGTATGCGACGCTGACAATCCCGCTGCTCGACGGTAGTGGATACGTCTCCTTGTATGGTGTCGGAATGGGCCCCCATAGAATAGACTCCGTAGAGAATCAAGATGGGACCATAACGCTGACCGGAAAGTCAGGTAAGCTGACAACATCGGTCACTGTACCCTCCAAGGCGGCGCTCTCGTAGCAGCCTGAAACGCGGTGTTCATGGCGGGCTGCACTTTGTAGCCCGCCATGAACATTAATCTCATACTCATTGTTTTAGAAATATTTTAGCTAAGAAAAAACACCTATCTTTCGATAAGTGTTTTTTCTTGGTTGCGGGGGTAGGATTTGAACCTACGACCTTGTGGTTATGAGCCACACGAGCTGACCAGACTGCTCCACCCCGCGATACATATACAAGATTAACAGTTGAAGCTTATTTTTGCAAGTTCTTCGTATTGCCACCGAATAAGAAATTCATCCATTGTTGAAAATTACTTGTTTCGATTAAGGAGACTGTCGATGGGCCTGATTGCTTGTCACCATTGATCACGGCCTGGCTATTTGGAGGTAAAATTACTACATGTTCCCCGGCCGTAGCCAACCCAAGCCGCTTACGAACTTCAAGTTCTTTATACTCATCACTCTGATAGTATTTCTTCTCAAATTCTAGAGTCTGCGCCTCAAGATCAGCCACCTGGAGCTGGCGCTTTTTACTATCGAGCTCACCTTGAAGCGAATAGTTTCGCTGCATAACATTAACCGATCCCCATGCCCAGCCAGCCGCAATCACAAACGCGATAACAATCACTAAGTTATTAAGCGTCAAATAATTACGTGTTACGTGGTAGTAAAGTCGTCGTATGTTTGTTTTTTTCATGATGTTCTACAGCATATTATAGCCGAACAGGGGGCAATACGCTATAATTGTGCAGACGGGGCTGTAGCTCATCGGTTAGAGCAGGCGGCTCATAACCACTTGGTAGATGGTTCGATTCCATCCAGCCCCACCATAGAAAATAGCAGATCATTTGGTCTGCTATTTTCTATGTAGAGATTACGGTTTTAATACAGTTCCTTTGCGATATTGCGAACCATCGACTAGCGCGCTACTCCCAGCGGAACACCTTAAAGGCAATGGCATAAATTACTACCATCCAGAGGCCTATCAAACCGACTTGTGGCAATATGTCGATCAAGTGCTTACCTTCCGTGGCAATTAAGCGAATGCCGTCAATAATCGGTGTCAGCGGCAAGAAAGCTGAAATGTTCTGTAGCCACTCCGGCATCAAGAAACGCGGAAAGAAAGTACCCGACAGAAACATCATTGGAAAGACAATAATGTTAGCAAGAGGCGCCACTTGACGCTCATTCTTTGCCCAGCCACCTAAAGCCAAGCCTATCCCGAGGATGGTTATAATACCCAAGATAAGCAGAAGCGCAAGCTCGAAGTAGTTACCGACAATGTTAAGCTTGAATACCAGTATCGCCACAATGAACATGACGGCAAGACTAATAAGACCTATGAATACCTGGCCGATCATCGTTGCTAGGAAGTACTGCCATACTTTAAGAGGTGTTGTGCTTAGGCGACGTAAGATACCCATCTTCTTAAGCTCTGGGAAGACATTGATTGGACCAAAAATACCCATACCAATAATGGCAAAGCCAAGCAAGCCAGCAAAGGTATAATCAAACGCCGATAGACTGCGCTCATTAAGCTGCTCTGATGTTACAGTAAATGGCACATCAGTCGTGACGTATTTACTGTTTACAACCTTAAACTGGGCATCCAAAATTGAACTCAACGCTTGAGCCGACTGCTGATTGTTCTGCGTATATACAATATTAGCCTTGCCTGTTGGGTATTCCCCGCCAGGTGCCGTATTGCCGAAATCCTCAGGCAATACAATAGCCGCGTCTAGCTCGGATCGACTCATCTTCTCCTTCGCCTCTTCAAGTGTTGAAATCTCTTGATCGACCTTTAGGACTTTGTTATTTGAAGCATTTTTTACGAAGTCTTGCGCAGACACATTATCCGATTCGTTGATCACTGCCACCTTGAATGAGATGTCGCTATTGCCGCTATTAAGGCCGCCGAAGACAAATAGAAAGATGAGAGGGAAGCCGATTGTAAAGAAAAGGGCAACCTTATCTCGAAAAACACGGCGAGTATTGATCTTGGCCATCGTAATAATTGTGTAAAGTGATTTATTCATAGCCTAACCTTCCCTCAAGTCTTTGCCAGTTAAGTCAATAAAAACATCTTCAAGATTCGCCTGCTCAACATGCTGCTCTTTCTTGAATCCTCGACCGAGTAGCTGTTTAATTAGATTCTTAGGTGTATCAATCGCTACGATCTTACCATTATCCATAACGGCGATTCGATCGCATAAGATTTCAGCCTCATCCATGTAATGGGTCGTCATAACTACGCTGATCCCTTTAGCTCTCACCTGCTCAATCAAGTCCCATAAATGGCGGCGCGCCTGTGGATCAAGTCCGGTCGTCGGCTCATCAAGAAAGAATACTTTTGGGCCATGTACGAGCGCCGTCGTAATACTTAGACGTTGCTTTTGGCCGCCAGAAAGATCTTCGACATAACTGTCTGCCTTATCTTCAAGTTCGACATCACGCAAGAATTTCATGGCATCTACTTTTTCACCATAAGCAGCGCCGAACATCTCGATCACTTCTGTCAGCTTAGTCTTATCCTGAAATGCAGGGGTTTGAGGCTGAACGCCAATCACATATTTGATTTGATCAGGGTCAGTCGCAACGTCAATGCCATCAATAATAACAGTGCCGCTATCGATTGGACGGAGCGTCTCCATCATTTCGAGTGTTGTTGTTTTACCGGCCCCATTTGGACCAAGAATACCGAAAATTTCACCTTTTTTTACCGAGAAGCTAATACCGTCAACGGCTTGTTTGTCGCCATAGCGTTTTTTGAGATTGTCTACCTTAATCATAACTGTCATATAGTCACTATTTTACACCCAATCGCCTCAGTACGGTACACAAACCAATCAAAAAAGCCCCTTTGGATGATTTGCGCATCCTCGGGGGCAATTTTGGCACCTGTTTGTTTGATACGAGTGTATCACCAAACAGGCTTATGTTTCAAGAAGAATATTATTTTTTCTTGCTGATTGTAAGGAAGCCGTTGCGTGGGTTTTCCTTAACTTCGCGATCTTCTGGAAGATCAGTTGGTTCGCCCTTGGCGTTCTTTTCTACCTTAGCAAAAAAGTAAATAGTTTGAGGCTTGCCACCGCGTAGTGTTACATCGGTTTTGTGCAAGTAATAAGTGATACCCTTCGAATTTGTGTGACTGTAAGCCATAAGATCTTATACCTCCTAAGTGTTTAATTCTTACAAGGGTAAGATTACCCCCTCGTGTCACCAGTGTCAACACTTTACACACTCTTATAGTGCTGTTTGAGCAATAAACCGAGGATAAATAGGCTAACAAGACGAACAATAATCATGAGCGCTAAGACGGCACATGCAAGTAGCGAGAAGCCAGCGAAGTCAGGTGACCAAGCCGGTGAAACATAGCTATGATAGTACATGCTCACATCAGGGACCTTGATACTCGTAACCGGCCCATCGGCTGCTGGATACTTGTTCAGTTCGGTATCTATACAGGTGGTATAACGGGGGTCAGGCCATCGCCAACCCTCCGCGCGCGCAATTGGGTCACATACGGCCGCAGCCTTCTGATAAACATTACCGCTTGAGGTATCCTGGCTTGCCGCTTCATCCTTTAGTTTTTGACTATCTCGCTGGTACTGACCATGAAATGCAATGCGCCCCGGATCGGCGTTCATATGGCTATTTACATATCGTTGTAAAGCGAACAACCTTTGTTGCGTCACGGCACTGTCACCGGCCTCATCGGCCGCAATTACCGCAGAGCGACGCTCGATCATACCTATATTATTGAGGCGCAAAAAGGTGGCTGCTATAAAGCCACATAAAATCAAGATAACGCAAAGTTGCCACGTCCTAACGTGCTGTAAAAACTTAAGTGTGCTCCTCACCTTGCGTTTGTCTGTCACTGAAAATATATCCCACCTCGTGATACTCCTTATATTGTAGCATGAGCACTATTTTCGGTAGAGACGAAACTTCGGCGTTGCAATAACAAGTACAACAGCCGCAGCCACAAAGAAGAATGATCTCATGCCGTCAATATCGCCGAATAGCATCACACACACCATCAAAGCTACACCCGCCAGGGCAGCGCCCAGATTTGCCATTACTTCGATACAGGCGAGGTATGTAATGCGATGACCAGACAGATCTGCCGTATCAAACATACCGCGCGTAAACGCCATAGCATAACCCGTCGTGGCAACCTCATTGGCCGCATTAGTCGCAAGAACCGCACCGATACTTCCCGTAAATGGCCGCGTAAGATGGATGAGCGCATTACCAATCACCGAGATGCGCATTAAATCACCGCCACGACGTCGATCGATAAGCCTGCCGTACATATACGACGACACGATGGCCGCCAAAAGAACGATGGACAGTAGCCCTCCTAACTTGGCATAGACTTCATTACTTCCCGTTCCAATAATTGCCACCGCCACCAACAGCGACCAGACAATACCAGACGCAACCACGTCAAAGCCGACACCAGTTTCAGCTACAAGGCTTCGCCATGTCATTTGCCACGGGAAGCCGCGGAACACCAACTTCTGTCGTGATTTTGGCGGCTCACTTGTCTGCAGCAATGGCAATGCAGCTACAGCAAACAGCGCCGCCGCAGCCCACATCGATGCCTCAGGACCCGCCATGAACGCCAGCAATCCACCAATCAGAGGACTCAACCCAGTTGCAATCTTTTCAACGATATTCATGTAGGCAATCTCTTTACCGGCGTGCTCAACACTTTTAATCTTTGAAAAATTAATGTAATAACAAATGTTATACATTGTCGCCGATGCGCCCTGGAGAAGTCCCGAGGCAATAATCGCCACTAGCCCCCATTCGGGTACCAATGTAAATAGGATCATGGCGGGAATATAGAGTAGATTTGAAATCAAAATGCCATGTTTTGGTCCAAACTTCGATGCATAGATAGCCGATGGAAATGCCATGAATATTTTTAGGAAATAATACAGCCCCCAGTACCCGGCAATAAACAAGATGCTGTAGCCATTTTGCAACAAAAACACCGACATAAAGGCAGCCGATATATTAATCGCCAGCCTACGCATCATACTGGAAGCATACAACTCAGCCACCTCGGAAAAGGTAGCGTGACGCCAGAAATGCCGGCGCAGCAGGATACGGTGAATTATGGTTTTTATCATATGTTTATATTAATTACGCTTGTCTCTATTACACCACATCCATTCACCCCAGGGCAAGTGATATACTACATATATGAATATATACTTCTCGGGTATTGGCGGCGTCGGTATTGGCCCTCTGGCGGAAATTTCACACGATGCCGGCTACCAGGTACAGGGATCGGATAGCCACGAGAGTCTCGTGACACGAGAGCTTCAAGATCGTGGCATTGCGATTGAGATTAATCAAAGTGGCCTGTTCCTAGAAAGCTGCCACGAGCAACAGCCTATCGACTGGTTCGTTCATACTGCAGCGCTTCCATATGAGCACCCCGAACTTGTACTCGCTCGTTCACTCGGCATTCGTACCGCCAAACGTGATGAATTGCTTGCGCATATTATTGCCGAAAAAAATCTAAAGCTAATCGCCGTCGCCGGTACCCATGGCAAGACAACAACAACTGGCATGCTCGTATGGGCGCTCCAGCAGCTCAACATTCCCGTCAGTTACTCTGTCGGTACTACGCTCAGCTTTGGGCCGAGCGGCAAATTTGATCCGGATAGCGAATACTTTGTGTATGAATGTGATGAGTTTGACCGCAACTTCCTTCATTTCTCTCCATACATTTCACTTATCACGTCTATCGACTACGATCATCCCGATACGTACTCGACTGAACAAGACTACCTTAAGGCGTTCGCGTTATTCGGAACGCAATCAGACGGGCTAATCACCTGGCAGACACAGCACGGCGAACTGTTCGCCCACCATTCTAACGCCTGGATTCTCCAAGAGCCCCTAGCAATAAACCTACCGGGTGCCCATAATCGCCACAACGCAACACTTGTCCTGAAAGTACTCGAAAAGTTAGGCCTAGAACATACGCCTTCACTCATCGAAAGCTTCCCTGGCACTAACCGCCGATTTGAAAAGCTTGCAGACAACCTGTATAGCGATTACGGGCATCATCCGGTTGAAATTGCCGCTACGCTTCAGATGGCCCGCGAACTGTCCGATCATGTAGTTCTTGTCTACCAACCACATCAGAATGTACGTCAGCATGAAATAAAAGATCAGTACACGACCCAGTTTGAACTGGCTGATACAGTCTATTGGCTACCTACCTATCTCTCGCGTGAGGACCCGCAACTTGCAATCTTATCCCCTGATGAGCTGACACGACACATTACGAATCACGACGCTGTTCATATCGCAGAGCTTGATGACAACTTATGGCAGGTCATCACTCAGGCACGTGCCAACGGCAAGCTTGTCCTTGGTATGGGCGCTGGCAGTATTGACTCTTGGCTCCGACAGTCGCTAACCGCCTAGCGAGCAGATTACCAGATGAAGCCTATGCTTATCCCGTGGTATACTACTCGTATATGGATCAACTTGCTGACGTATACAAAAACATCGGTATCGAAAAATGGATAGGGCAATACGGCATTGGTATAGCAACAACTATTATCGTTGCTGTCATACTCTTTTACATCGGTAGCGGACTCCTTGCAAAATTAGTCAAACAAGCTGTTAAAAGCACCGCTAAACATCGCGACTGGCATAGAAAAGACATGGAGAAGCGTCAGAAAACACTCTCCGCCCTCTTTGTATCTATCTGGCGTATTATGATCATCATTTACGTAGCCGTTAGTATCCTAACGACGGTCTTTCGCGTCGACCTAGGCCCGCTATTCGCTAGTGCAGGCATCATTGGTGTCGCACTTGGTTTTGGCGCTCAGTCATTGATCAAAGATTTTCTATCGGGCATTTTTATTATTGCCGAGAATCAATACCGCGTCGGTGACATTATCGCTATCGAAGGAGCAAGCGGAACCGTAGAACGAATCGGCACACGATCAACCGTTATTCGCGACATCGATGGAAATGTTCACTACTTCCCTAACGGCATGGTGATGCATGTCATTAATAAGACGATGGGGTATAGCATGGCTCGCTTTAATATCGCGATCCATCCCTCGAGTAATATCGATGAAGTAACAGAAATCATCGACCGACTCGGCGTCGAGCTTGCAGCCGAGAACGAATGGAAAAATAAAATTATCAAAGCACCGGCTTTTGTTTCAATCGGTGAATTTACCGGTACATCAGTCGATCTACAGATTGCTGGAAAAACTCAACCGTCAGATCAATGGGCGGTTATTGCCGAGATGCGCAAGCGTCTGCTTGAAGCGCTCGAACGCGCCAATATCAAGCTCGCCATCACGCCAAGCCTCTTGCCAACACCTACTGTCAAAAAATAAGCTAATTCAATTAAGGAGTAGTAGCCGCTGCCGCTGGACTATCGATTCTTAGTGCAGATTCACTTAAGACGTCGTTTGCAAAGGCGTCAAAACTTGTTGCCTTTTTCGATTGCTCGTCAAATAACTTACGAAATTCCTCAAGAGAATCCTGGTCAATCGGACCGGCAGCCGAAAAGCCTTCGTATTTATCGGCCGACTTAGTTGCCTCTGAGCGAACTGTCGCATAACCAGGACGACTCAAGTCGAGCTGAGCAGCACCGCTGCTTGAATAGAGCGCCAAGCCAACGCCAACAAGAAACAATGAGATAAGAACCGAACTACCGATCATAATCAAAAATCGATGCTGACTCCAGGCGGTTGCTACGTGATCTTCAGTACTTTGCGTATCCTCAATCATATTATTTCTCCTCCTGAAGCGACGACAGGTACTGTTTTTCGAGTGCATCAAACGCTATCTTGTAGTCATTAATCTGTTTTGATAGAGCAACGATATGCTCGCGCACCTTCATGCGCTTTTCGCGCGCCTGTCCAATGGCATCATAAAATGCAACGGGCTGCTTGGAGCAATCTATCTTTAAGATATCCGACATCTGCTGTTCGTATAGCTGATAATCTGTCCTAAACGCCGCTAATTCACGTTCGTATATACTCGATGACATCACGAGCTGCGTTGCGTCTAAGCGATTCAGACTAACGCGACTATTAAAAGTTGCCATTAACTTTGTTGAGATTGATTCATAAATCTGACCTCTGTTGACACGCAGTAGTGCGTCGCTGGCGTGTAACTGTGTAAGGGTAGCGTGCGCATCAGTACAGTTGCTTCGAATTCGTTCAATATGCGCTTCACTCATCAACGGCTCCGCAGCACGGCTAATCTGATTAACACCTAAAAACACCAGCATACTAGTGCCGGCTAACAAGCCAAGTAGTGCGAGTCGTTTCATTACCCTCTCATTATCCCCCGAAAAGAGCTATTTCGTCAAATGGAGCGTATCGCCTTGTTGGCTAACGAGACCATCGGCCATCACTCCATCAAGCGCTCGTCTAAATCGCTTGTCTACCGCTATAGCAGCCTGAAGCTGATCGGCCGTCATATCATTAATAGACAGGGCGCGCAGTATCTGACCACGGATTTCGCGCACGCTGCCTGATAGTGCTGATTGTTTCTTGTAATGAATGCTCTGTTGTATACGTCCGACCTTCTGTTTTTTCAGCCAACTGCCATAGTCCATCAGCGCCCAATAGAACTCGCGCGGATGATCGCGATCAAGTGTCGACGTCACTATCTCGACAAGCTGCGTATCATGCACTCGCTCGCCATCGATAAAATAATGATAAAAATAGACCGTCCGTACATTTGTTTCGATAAACACAGCAGGCTGGTTAAATGCGTAGGTCAGTATTGCCCCTGCTGTATTAGGCCCAACGCCAGGTAGGCTCATTAAATCAGTTTTATTTTCCGGGAATTTTCCTTCAAAATTAGTAATAATTTTCTTAGCGGCATCGTGCAGATATTTTGCACGGCGATTATACCCAAGCCCCTGCCAGAGGATAATGACATCTGCTAGATCGGCCGTTGCAAGAGA
Source organism: Saccharimonadales bacterium (SeqCode) (assembly GCA_049295575.1). Taxonomy (GTDB): domain Bacteria; phylum Patescibacteriota; class Saccharimonadia; order Saccharimonadales; family Saccharimonadaceae; genus UBA6022. Next base: position 152,846 of record JBAQQX010000001.1, on the reverse strand, counting down.
CAATATATCCGGAAAACGCTCGATAAAGGCATTGAACTTCGGTATGACCCGGTCAACCTGTGTCTGCTGCAACATTAACTCGCTCACCAGTATGTAATACGGGCGCGTATCCTGTCGCCATGGCATATCGCGATATAGCTCGCGGCCTTTTTGCCATAGTAATTCTCGAAATTCATCATTATTCACCTCTTTAGTATAACGGCGTATACTTGATGTATGACAACTTTCATAATCGGTGGTGGCTGCTTCTGGTGCATAGATGCCGTCTTTCGGCGCATTAAGGGCGTCACGCTGGTTGAAAGCGGTTACGCCAACGGAAACGACGGCCTCGAACCGAACTATTACCGCGTCGCTGCTGGCCGAACAGGGTTCGCCGAAGTTGTTCGTCTGACGTTTGACGAGTCGACGATACCCGGTGATACAATTCTCGATATCTTCTTCCTGATCCACGACCCTACAACACTCAATCGTCAAGGTGCGGACGTTGGCACGCAGTACCGCTCTGCCCTACTTTATAGCGACGAGAACCAGAAACGCTCTTTTGAAGCAGCTGTCAAACGTGCCGAGACTGTATGGGACGACCCCATCCTGACAGAAATATCACCACTTGAGAACTTTTTTGTCGCAGAAGATGAGCATCAAGACTTCTTTTCTAAGCAACCGGAGAGTGGCTACTGTTCAATCGTAATTATGCCGAAGATTATTAAAGCACGAGCCGCTTACTCTGAGTGGTTCGATAAGGAGGGTGTGTCATGAAACTCACAAAATATGAACACGCGTGTTTTACACTCGAGAAAAATGGCCAAGTTTTGGTTGTTGATCCAGGCAGCTTCACGACTGACTTTGTCGTACCGGAAAACGTCGCGGCTATCGTCATCACTCATGAGCATGGCGATCACTTTGACCCCGACATTCTTGCTGCAATTTATAGCAAAAACCCAAGTTCACTTCTACTCGCTGACCAGTCGGTCATAAAGCTGCTACCTGCTCATCCCGGACAGGCCGTGCGCCCCGGCGAAACCGTATCCATAGGAGAATTCCGGCTTGAGTTTTTCGGCGGACAACATGCGAGTATCCACAGTAGCCTTGCGTCGATTGCTAATCTCAGTGTTCTTATTGACGAGCGCCTCTATTACCCAGGTGACTCGTTTTACGTTCCAGACGTTGCTGTTGACACTCTCGCACTACCAGTTACGGCCCCGTGGCTAAAGATTGGCGAGGTGATGGATTTTATGGTAGCAGTTCGTCCCCGCGCAGCATTTCCTACGCACGACGCCATCGCCTCAAAGATAGGCAAGGACTTAGTCGATCGACTCGTTGGTGCAGCCGCGAGTGCACATGGCATTGTCTATAGCCGCCTCAGCGGAGCTATAGAGATCACATGACAGCCGCCGCCACTATCCAATACGCTATTAAGCATCTCGTAGCGCATGATCCATTCTTAGCAACTGCCATTAGTGAGACAGAGGCACTGCCGACCTTTACTCCACATACTAATTACTATCACGAGCTAACTAGCAGCATCATCAGCCAACAGCTCAGCCTTAAAGCAGCGGCCACTATTGAAGGAAGGTTCAAGGCGTTGTTTGACGGTCAGTTTCCGCAGCCTGAATACATCTTAAATAGAGACGCCGAAGAACTTCGCAGTGCCGGCCTGTCTTATCAAAAAATTAGCTACCTACAAGACCTAGCTCATCGCATTCTCGATGGAACAGTTCAATTTGATACGTTCGATCAACTAAGTAATGAAGCAACTATTGCTGAGTTGACCAAGGTAAAGGGCATCGGCGAATGGACAGCTCATATGTTCTTGATGTTCTGCATGGGTCGTCTTGACGTCCTGCCAACTGGGGACCTTGGCATACGAACTGGCATCATGCGACTATATGGACTCGAAATCCTCCCTAAGCCAGACGTTATACGCACGATCGCAGAACTACACAGCTGGAGTCCGTACGAATCCGTTGCCAGCTGGTATATTTGGCAATCGCTCGACAATACACCAAAGCTATGAAAAAACACGACCGCTGATGGTCGTGTTTTTTATGGCATATTACCTACTAGCTACTTTGTCGTACTAGATTTTGCGTCAGCTTGAACGGCCTTAGCAGTTTTGGCAGCTGTCTTTACGACACGCTTACTTGTTGCCTTTGCCTTACGAGTCACCGACTCGGCTGATTTCTTGACGTCATCACCAAGATCTTTCAGCTCTTCCGCAACTTCTTTTGCGCCAGTTTTAATTGTTGTGCTACTTTTCTTAGCAACGCTACGTGCATCCTTAAGCTCAACTTTAGCTTTAGCCTTTAATTCTTCGGCTTTATGTGCGATGTCGCTACGAGTTTTCTTTCCGCTTTTTGGAGCGATCAAGACACCGGCGACAAATCCAGCAGCAGTAGCGAGGGCGATTTTAAAAAGTTTTTGCATAATATTTCTCCTTTTATTTACGAAATAGTTTTGTTACTTCACCAACAACCTTGGCGATCGATAGCCATTCAGTTGCTGAAGCGACATTGACAGTCACTTGCTCAATATTCCGGGCAATCTTGCGTACTTTTACAAGTAACGCAATAACCGCAGCCAGTAGTCCGAGTATCGTAACTGACAGTAGCACGACTGTTATCGTCAGAAGCACCACGATGGTCTGCATTTCCATAGTAATAGCCTTTCGAATTGTTCTTTATTCAGTTTGTTTATTTGAAGTTGTTTAACTTCTATACATTAGCATTATATTGACATAAAAGCAAGTCTTTATACTGAATGTTCTTTTTTAAAAGTACGTATGAGATATACAACGTAGCCACCATACAGACTAAGACAGAGAGTTATCGTGAAAAGATGACCAACACTCCAGGCGACACCCTGACGCGCACCAGTGATCACACTAGAGTGTTTCGGCACCACCGAATCAATGACCGCGCGAACACTACAGACTCTTGTGAGGTTAAGCATATTTAACGAACTGTCCAGTCGACTAATCGCTTCATTAAATGCGGGTGACTTTTTTCGAATTAACGGCGAGACTTCAGCCTGTGAATTTGTAATACCGCACACCGTTACTAAACCGTCAACATCTGGTCGATGAGCAACAACATTAATCGCCATACTTGCGCCCGCACTCTCGCCAACCACCACTACTCGATCTCCTCTGAGCTGCGCCTTATCAATTGCAGCTACTACTGCATCATACCGCTGGCTGAAATCACCACCTCCGTACCACTGCATAGGTATAAGCTCAGTCGATACACCCCACAGTTGCCATGAAGCGAGCCCTCGCCGTCGTAGGCCATCGTAGCTATCCCCGAGACCAGGAATATAAATACAATGATACCGAGGAGAGCGACTGCGCATCATCTAGACTCGTATCCTTATTCGGACAAGACTGTTTTGATCGACAGCTCTTTAAGTTGAGCGGCATCGACTGTACTTGGTGAGTCCATCATAAGATCAACTCCAGAACCATTCTTTGGGAACGCCACAACTTCACGAATGTTCGGTTCGTCAGTCAACACCATAAAGATACGATCGACACCAAATGCCATACCAGCATGCGGAGGTGCACCATATTTAAAGGCACTTAGCATGGCGCCAAACTTCTGTTCGACATATTCACGACTGTACCCGAGCACACCGAAGGCTTGATACATTACTTCAGGATTGTGGTTTCGGACTGCACCCGAAGCAATTTCATACCCATTCATCACCATATCGTACTGGTCGGCAACAATTGCTAACTTTTTCTCGTCAGTATCTGCAGCAATAAGTGCCTCGGCACCACCGCGCGGCATACTGAATGGGTTGTGACCAAAATCAACCTTCTTAGCTGAATCATCCCATTCGTAGAACGGAAAATCAACGATCCAAGCGAGTGCGACCTTAGTCGGATCTTTTAGATTAAAGTGCGTCGCAAACTCCGAGCGCAATCGTCCGAGCACTTTATTGACAACAGTTCGGCTGTCGGCGCCGAAGAAAATTGCGTCACCGTCTTTTGCATTAAGGTGCTCCTTGATAGCAAGTAGTTCATCGCTTGTTAGGAACTTAGCAATTGGAGATTTTACTTCACCGTCAACAAATGTCAGATACGCTAGACCGCCAGCGCCCTCGCTTTTTGCAATTGCAGTAAACTGATCGATTTGTGAACGGCTCAGTGTCGCTGCGCCTTCAACTCGGATTGCCTTAACGACACCGCCATCGGCAATTGTGTTGGCAAATACGCCGAAACCAGTGCCCGCCAACGTATCCGAAAGGTCAACCAATTCCATGTCAAAACGAAGGTCTGGCTTGTCTGACCCGAAACGATCCATTGCTTCTTGGTATGGAATACGTGGCACATCATCACTAACAAGTGTCTTGTCGGCAAAATTTGTTACCAAATTTTTAATAAGCGGTTCCATTGTTGAACGTACGATCTCACCTTCTTCAACAAAGGACATCTCAAGATCAAGCTGGTAAAAATCGCCGTACAGACGATCGGCTCGTGGATCTTCGTCGCGGAAACAAGTCGCGATCTGGTAGTAGCGCGACACGCCACCGATCATTAGCAGCTGCTTGAACTGCTGTGGAGCTTGCGGTAACGCATAAAACTTACCCGGGTGAACACGTGATGGCACGAGGAAATCACGGGCGCCTTCTGGGCTTGAGTTTGCAAGAATCGGTGTCGTTACCTCTGTGAACTCACGTTCTTCCATATAGTCACGAAGAATACGATAATATGCCGAGCGCATACGTAGCATGTCTTGCATCTTCGTACGACGAAGGTCAAGATAACGATATTTAAGGCGCAGCTCTTCGCTAGCCTGTGGTGCATCTCCGTGAACCGGAATTGGGAGCGCTTCGGAGCGGTTAAGTACCCTCAGCTCATCAGCCACTAGTTCGATATCGCCAGTTGGAATGTTAGGATTTTTTAGTGATTCATCGCGCTCTTTAATTAGCCCTGTAACAGAGATAACAAATTCATCACGAACCTGTTCTGCTAATGCAAATGATTCTGCCTTTTCCGGCTGTACGACGATCTGAATAATACCGGTATGGTCGCGTAGATCAATAAAGATCAGTCCACCGTGGTCGCGGCGGGCATGTACCCAACCACTGACGGTACGTGTCATACCAACGTTTATGCCTAAATCTCGGACGAGTGTTCGTGTCATAATAATAATTCCTTTTGGATTAGATAGTGTTAATGGCCAAGAATGGGTCGATCACAAGCAGCTCGCCTAGCTACTTGCCGACCCGTTGATTATTATCGATTACTACTCGCCATGTCATATATGGCCATTTTACCACTGTAAAGGCAATAGATCTAGACGTCTTGGCTGGTTGGCGGATGGTTATTGCCGTGTGGATTACGAAGTGCGACCGCACGAAGATCATCATGGGCATCAAATTCGTCAATTATTTTGCGTCCAAGAAGTGCCTCAAGTACATCCTCTAGACTAATAAGACCGACGGTTTCGCGGAATTCATTAACGACAATGAATAGATGGTGATGAGTGCGAAGAAATGCCGATAGTGCATGATGGAGACTCTGGTCTTCGCGAATATAGAATACTTGGGATGCCATGGTCTTTTCGACCGTTTCAGATCGTTTTGCACCAGCAGTTAGTAGATCCTGGACATACAGCATGCCAACGACATGATCGATGTCCTTATCGATCACCGGGAAGCGGCTATGGCCTGTTTTATGAAGGTCGTCGAGTACAAGAGGACCGAGCAGTTCTTTTTTATCAATACTGTCGATCATTCCCTTTGGTGTCATAATCTCATTAACAGTACGGCTTCCGAATGTAAGACTGTGAAGAATTAGTTTACGTTCATCAGAGGTTATTAATGAGCCACTCCTCGAGACAAGGTGCTCGAGTTCTTCGCGTGAATCGAGTTGACGACTCGGTGCGGTCTCGTCGCTTACACTACGAAGCAGTCGTGCTATCATAGGGAATTTTTCAACAAAATTAAGCAACCGCCCTTCGTAGCGCACATATATCTGTTGAGCTCGTGACTGCACTGGGCGCATCCTTGCTACAACTCCGTACTCAAGTGCGATAGCGACTGCGAGTATCGTTCCAAAAAGCCAGCCAAATGCCGAAACTGCCAGTACGACCGACATTACTAAAAATAGCGCAACCACTGCGCGCTGAAGCGAAATGACATCATCGAGAAGCTTTTCGCGACGAGCCACCTCTACTGCTATCTTATCGCCAGTCGCCTGGCGACGATCAAGCTCAAACTGGCTCATTGCACTGTGCGTTGGCCGCACACCAGCCGCAAGAATCAAAAGTGCAAAAACCACAACAAGGATAATTACCGTAAACGTAAACATTCTACCTTCATTGTACCCCATGTCGGCTTGTGACAACACTTATTATCTACTACACTAAATATAGTAATCATAAGGAGTTCTTTAGTGGATAAAAAAGCATGGATTATTTTTGCAGTCGTGGCCGTCGGTCTATTAGCGGCTCTCGTCGTCGTATCTGGACGCGGCAAGGTCGACGTCAATAGCATTAATACAAACAGTATATTAAGCGCCAGTGAAGCCTCTGGTAATATTGCCGATCGAGTGTACGGCAAGGCAGATAGTAAAGTAATATTGGTCGAGTACGGCGACTTCCAGTGTCCGACATGTGGCACCGTCCACCCGATCATCAAACCTTTAACTGAAAAGTACAAGGACCAAATTGCTTTTGTGTACCGAAACTTCCCGCTCACGAGTCTTCATCCGAACGCACGTGCAGCAGCAGCAGCTGTTGAAGCTGCTGGTCTTCAAGGAAAATACTGGGAAATGCACAACAAGATCTTTGAAAGCCAGTCGAGCTGGGGTACAATCTCAGCCAATGACCGTGGAGCATACTTCACGAATGCTGCCAAGGAGCTTGGTCTTAATGTAGACACATTCAACGCCGACCTTGCCGGCCCTAGCGTAACGAAGAAGATCAACTTCGACCTAGCACTTGGAAAAAAGGATAAGGTCTCCGGAACACCAAGTGTTTTCCTCAATGGCCAGGCCGTTGAACTAGCAGTGCTTACTGACAGCACGAAGCTTGAGGACCTCCTTAAATCAGAGATGAAGAAACAAAACATCGAACTACCTGCAGAAACAAAGTAATCTTAACCCGTTAACAACTAAAAACCACCCCGGTGCCTTGGGGTGGTTTATTTTTTTGAGGGATGAAATCTCGGGGAGAGATTTCATATGAACCGTAAATTGGTTCTAGTGGGCGATATACAGTTGCCATTCGGCAGGCACCACATCCACTGCAATCTTTTTGCGTCGCGTAGACACAAATTCGATAGCTATTGGCATGTGTTATTGTACTCCTTGTACTATGTACAGCCTCACGCGCTTCGACCTTTAAATTAAAATTTTCGTGTTTTGGCGCGAGACACATCAACTATAATAACAGCACGACCTACGTGCGTCAAGTAACGCGTGATTTGATCACGCTATTGTTTAATACTATAGGCGATAGACCCCTCTCGATGCAAGGACTTTTTATATATTACCGTTGTTATTACGACGACGCACCGCTCCCAGCCACCAACTAGTGCCTGCAACTGTTGCTACAGTAACACCCACACCCGTTACAACGACGGCTGGAGAGCTATACCAGGGAGCCGAGGTTTCTACTGTCGGCTCGGACTGAGTCGCGCGATCCGATGACGATGAGCGCCGCCCAGATGGAGCATTAGACATACTAGCTGGCGTTACTAACTCCTCCTCGGAAGGTTGCTGTTCGATACCCTGCCGCTGAAATGGTGTTACGATAGTCGTACTTTTAGGTGAATCTTCTAGTTCGACAACAGCCTGACCATAATCGCTATAGGTGGCTTCATAGCTACCCGGTCGCGCATCAAATACAGCATATGACACACCCTTTACTACTTTTAAGTGATAGTTAACTTCCACACCATCGCACAGAAGACGCGCTATTGTACCACTAGCATCACGGAACGGGAGCATGGCCTGTAAGCCATGGGCGCCTTCACTAGCCTCGATGCCGAATACTAGCCTCCCTGGCGTCGAACCGTCCATCTCGCGTATTGTTGATTGCTCTCGGCTTGTTAACCACTCAAGCGCCTGCTCTGCGCTAATGAGAGGCACTCCTCGGCTCCTAGCCATGTCAGTAAGCTTTTTGTGATATAGGTCCTCTGGACCCATATCATAGTGACTGCCGAATATACCATAGTACCCATTAACGCCAATTGCGTTATCAAGCATTGCAGCAATTGCCGTTTCGTTAGCGGCAGTATTGTCAAAATTAGTAACACCTTGGTGAACGTCAAGTAGCGCTCCCGTGGTATCTGTGAATCGCATATTCATACCTGATCCCGTTACCATAGGGCTACGCGAGCTTACCCAGCTGGCGGGATAGGCTACTGTATTGAGGTCATATCGCACTCCAAGGGCCTGGTTGGCTCGCGGCATCATATCCCAGTTGCTCCAGCTATAGCAGTGATACCGCGCCGAAGTCTGGTGAGGTACGCTACTATACTTAGATCGCCATACTGTCAAATCGGACGAATACTGTCCATATAGCTCACTATATGTATCATCATAGCTACACTGGCCATCTTCAGACGGATGATCACCAATCTCAAAGCCGTATTCTACTAACTGAGATGCCTGCGCATCAGTCAGGCCTGAACCTGCAAATACATAGTGGGTTGCGCGTAGGCATTGCCAGTCGACCACTGAGCAGCCCGGAGTGCTTTGATTTAGCCAGTTATTGAGATGTTGTCGCGTGCCTTCATGATCTGCTAAATTGTGGTCATCTCCAGCCAGCACCAATGCGGCCTTTTGGTTATTCGGCAAATACCAAAAGCGCGGCATCGGTAATTTGTCTCTTGTCACTTCGGTCATAAGGTTGATCAATAGGCGCTGTTGCTCGTCGGCCTGTGGAATAGCCATCTTATCCGGATCAAGCCAGTCGGACTGGGTATCGCCGAGCTTCGCTCCATAGAAAAGATCATTCGTGCGTATAACCCCGTCACCATTACGATCCTGGGCCGACCATGCCTGGTTACCTTGATGAAGTGCAATTACCGAGCGCGCGAGATCATACGTAAAGACACTAGCTGTCCCCCGGCCGACAGCTCGAGTAGTAACGGCAGGAAAAGGCGTCGATGCCGTCGCATCACTATAGAGCTGGGCGATTGTCGTCGCCCCACTTGACACATACTGATCAGCCAAGCCCTTGAATTGAATCGATTGACTGACAATCCCCGCGCCAGCAGTCGTAGCCGGATCGACACGCAAATACTGATTCAAGCTCGTAGCACCGATGTCGGTTAGACCGGCAAGTTCAGCTAGTTTTTTATCTGGCCGCATTGCTATCAAATTGCCCCCTGCCCCCGTCCACGATCGCAGCACGTCTACTTGTGGCTGATTCAAATTCGCCTGAGCGACAATTACCGTGACATAATCAGCAAGTAACTCTAGCGTCAGTTGGTCTATACTCTTTACATCAAAATAAGGAATACCTTCAGTCCGAAGGATTTCGGCATAATAGTTTCCGTAGGCGTCTCCTGGTGTAGTTAAGATAAGGATAGGCCCGCCAGCCCCTCGGTTGATATCAATCGGGTTCGTCGCTGCACCTGTTGTAAATGACCAGCTATAGGCATCGCTAAGTGCCACACCACGCTTATCCTCTATGCCTGGCTGAATTGTCACCGTATAGCTCATGTTAGCTCTTAATGCTTCTGTCGGAGTCACTTCAATTGCTCGACGCGCCGGATCGACAGACACAGTACGAGACACCAGCTGATTCGCGCTATTACGTAGCTCTACGGTTGCGGTTGTCACCGTAGCTGGATTCAGTGCCTGGTCAAAAGTTAGTCGAATAGGAGTTGACCGCGCAACCGCATAACTCTTGTCGGTCGGCTCCGACCCTACGATAACAAGGGGCGAGCGATCTTGTGCTTGCTTGCTGAAGACCGCATCAATATAGTAATAAGCGTTATTAACGCTCGGGCTTGATGGGTAGTTACCGGCTATGGTCGTATAGACAGAATTTGCCGTCCCACTCCCCAAGGCAGAGTTGCGCTGATCATTCGATGGATATGCCGTAAATCCTGGCGATACAAGCGGCGTCGCCAGCTTGCCAAAGTTTGCCTGGTAATCTCCAGTCGATAGACCAAATGACAGAATGTACAATTGGTCTTTTGTCACGCTCAGCGGCATATCTAATGTCGCCTCTTGCCAGCCATACTCACTCTCATCCACCGTTGTTGCCGTTGCTAATAAATTTCCCTGCCCGTCCCATACGTGACCAATATGACTAGCGTCTGGGCTGATAAGTGGCTTATAAAAGCGAAGCGCCGTTATGTAGCCGTTAGTGGTTGGTACAATCTTAAGACCTAGCTCAAGGCCACTGCTATAGGTCTCGCGATACGTCGTTGAACCTGTTGGTAGCTGCTTATCTTGCAGCGAGCAGGGACAGAGCAGCGGCGTGGTTGATGCCGTAAATGTCCAGCTTATATCGGCCGCCAGTGAGTGGCCGTCAAAATCTTCTACTCCCCCTTCGCCGCCCTTAATAATTACCCTGTATGTACGGCCAGGTTGCCATAATTCGTCCGCAAGAAACTTAATCGTCGATGCCGGAGTGCTATAGTCGACGACACCAACGACTGATTGACCGTCCTGGTCAACAACAAGAACGGAATCGGAAGAAACAGTTGCTGGATTTAGTCGCTTATCGAATGTGGCAGTGACCACGTCAGTCACCGCCACATTGGTCGCATTAACCGCTGGACTTTGTGCCGTTATAGCAGCGGGCACCGCATCAGTGGAGGCAATATAAGTAGCGTCAATCCAGTAATTTGTAGCGTTGTACGAACTGCGCGGATAGACACTGGTTGATGAACTAGCGAATGAACCCTGGCCTGCATTGCCTGTTCCGTCCCATGCTTCATCATGTTTCTGAATAATAAACGGGGAATTGTTAATCTGGCTTGTAAAGTAATTTCCCGTTGCAACATAGTTACCGTCTTCCATAAACACGGAAGCCGTATACGTCGCATTGGCCGTAACCGCAACCGGCGCAAACTGAACTTCCTGCCAACCTGACGCAGATTCATTAATAAACGTCGCATTAGCCATCCTTACTGTACCTGTTGAATTCCACAGTGACGCGCTGTGAATACCCCCCATCATCGGGCCCTTATAGAAGCGAATACCCGAAATATAACCATCGTGATCAAACCGCATTTTAATCCCTAGCTCAATGCCGCCAGGCTCACTATATGAGCCTGGCTCAATAGAAGGCTGAGTGGAAAAGATAGTACATGGACACGGCGGCGTAGCATACGCGGCCCGCCAGATAAGTGTCGCACCACCCAATACAATGAGACAGCTGAAAAGTAACACAAGTTGACGCGGCACATCAAAAAACTGCTTAATGCGAAGCCATGCACCCACTCCCGTACGTACTCCTCGTTTGATGCGCATATTACTACAAACTATACATCCTTCTTGTGGTTATAACAAGAAATGCAGAAGGGGCTCCATTTAGAAGAAGCGTTTTCGAAAGGCGACAAATGCGATAGTCACAAGAAGGAGTGCTGTAAAGCCGATGATAGCTGTATATGCCCATGGCTCATTTTGAAATGGCAGGTCGATATTCATGCCGTACATACCATAAAAAACATTCGGCAAAGCAATTAATACTGTCAGCATAGTCAGTATCTTCATTCGCTGGTTAAGCGTGTTATTTGCAATCGTACTGTAGGCGTTACGAATACTCGTAATGCTCTGACTGTGACTCTCGACAGCCACGAGCAACTGCTTCAGGTAAAGAATAATGTCTTCAATTGCCTCGACGTCGTTTGTCGTAAATAGCTCATGTTTATTTTCCTGCAAACGACTAGCGACGGCTAACATACCATCCAGGTTCATTGTATATTCATTGAGGTTGTCCTCAATAGTTACAAAGCGAATAAAATCCCTGTTATTTACATCGTGAGTACGCAGGCGATGGCCTGTGTCTTTAATATAGTGTGCCGTTCGATGAATAAGACTTTCATAGTCAGCAACAACACGAGCGAATGTATTCAACAGCAAGACTGTCGTGTCGTCCCGAATCATTAATTCAGTCTGCATAATCGTCTCTGGATTAAGCGCACTGCCCGGCATCATAGTAGCAAAAACAGTCGGCTGTACGACACTAAGTAAAGGACTTGTAATCACCTCTCCGCGTTTATTGCGAGTTGCACTGCGCAAAAAGACGTATAGCGTATCATTTTTATATTCAATACGAGGCAACTCATCCCTGTCGAGCACGTCTCGAGTAATATTGTGATCGAATTGGTAACGAGATGACACCTCTTCTACTTCAGCAAGATTAACATCAGTCGCAAATAGCCAAACATTGTCCTGCCGAGGTGTCTTAAGGAGCTGGAAATCCTCATTCAGAGAGTGTTTAGCGTAATAGCGAATCATACATAAGCAGTATAGCGTGTTTTACTACGCTTCGCCAGGAGTCTCGTCGGGCTTAGCTGAGCGAAGAGGACGTTCCTTAACTGCAAAGACCAGTACCGTAGCTGCGATCATGAGACCGGTTGCCGTCAGGAAGATCGTTCGAAGACTATCGCTAAAGGCGTGCGTTACTGTACTTGCAAAGCCATCCTGATTAGCCACAAACTGTGCTTTCGCATCTTCCTGCGCGGACTGAGGAAGTGTCTCAATACCTTTATTAGCCGCGTCGGTAATTTTTGTTTTCACGTCGGGCATGTTAAGAGTGAGTAACGTGTTGGCATCGTCAAGATCACCAACTTGCGATGCTTCTGGATTACGCGACAATGTCTGAACGTAGGCGTCCTGTTTTACATCCCCAAGCCCGGCAATAATACCAGCGGTTAGAAGTGCACCAAAAACGGCCGTTCCAATCGTGGAGCCGAGACTGCGGAATAGTTGGCTTGAGCTCGTGACGACACCAAGTTCTTTTTGTTCAAATTCATTCTGAACCGCCAGGTTAATGACCGGCATTGCCACACCCATGCCAAGGCCTAGGAAAACCATGATAATCGCTTCTTGGATATAACTACTCTCGGGCGTCAGCATCGACAATAGCGCAATTGCGACAGTCGCAACGCTAAAGCCGACCTGCATGAAGATCTTATATCTACCGGTTCGTGAAATAAGCTGGCCCGAACCAATACTGGCAGTCATAATACCTGCAACCATAGGAAGCAGCATCAGTCCCGATTCGGTCGGAGTGGCGCCAAACACCTGCTGGTTAAACTGCGTTAAGTAAAGAATTGAACCCATAAAGGCTGAACCAAATAGAGTGGCGACTGACATAATCAACACGAAATTACGGTTCTTGAAGAACTTGAGGGGTAAGATTGGCTCGTCAGCCTTATGTTCAACAATTACAAAAGCGGCAACAGCCAGGCCGACCAGCGTAAACATCGCCGCGCGGAGCCATTCAACAGTCACACCTGTAGCTGAGAGGAAGCCGGCAAAAATAGACTCGGTATTATCGACTGCAAGCACAAGCGTTGCTAGTGAGAATGCAAGAAGTGCCGCTCCCGCATAGTCAATCTTTGGCTTGTTAGCGTGTCGAAGAGCCGGGCAGAATATAGCAATAATAATAAAGGCAGCAATACCAATTGGCACGTTAATGTAGAACGTCCAGCGCCAATCTGTCGTTAAGCCAAGAAAGCCATGGCCATCCGTTAGCCAACCGCCAAGTAATGGACCGACCACAGAAGCTAATCCAAAGACGGCACCAATTAGACCTTGCCATTTACCACGCTCTCGAGCGGCGAATAAGTCACCGACAATTGTAAAGGCATTTGCCGTAATAATACCTCCACCAATACCTTGTACTGCACGCCACATAATTAGCTGCGTTACGTCACTACTGGCGCCACTAAGCAGCGAGGCAATGGTAAAAATACCGACACCGATCAGAAGCAACAAACGACGACCAAAGAGGTCAGAGAGCTTTCCAGCAATTGGCACTGTAATAGTGGTCGTGATGAGATATGCGGTTACGATCCAGCTTAACGCGGAGAAGGCATGGAAATCTTCAACAATTTTACCGAGTGCGGTCGAAATAATCGTTTGATCAAGAGCAACCAGAAAGAGGCTCGCCATAACTGAGACCATGATAATAAGCTTGCCCTTAAGGCTGAGGTGGTGATGCATGGATGTGTGTTCCTTTAATATCTTTACTTGTTACTATCGAGAACATCTCTATAGAGTTCGATGTTGCCAGTAAGGTGTTCTAGCATGGTACGCAGCTGTTCTTCTTGAATCAGCCCGATCCACTTACCTTGTTGTGAGCCGATAACATATAGACGATCGCCACTAGCAATACCTAACGCTTCGCGCGCCTCTGACGGAATGACCACCTGGCCTTTTGTACCAACCGTCGCAGTACCATATAGCTTTTTATCGTGCATATATTTTCGTGCTCCTTTGTCTCTATTGTATGACAAGTATGAAATGTGTGTCAAGTGACATATCTCCGCTCAGTCTTACCTCGTACAAAAAAATAGAGGCCTAAGCCCCTATTTTGTAATTGTGGAAATAGATTAGACGCCGATACGTCGGCCGCCAGTGAAGGCCTTCACGATAGCAAGAAGTACTACCGCACCGATAATAGCGACAATGAGGCTTATCAGACTAAAGCCCTCAACGTCTGCACCGGTTAGAAGACGGACTATAAAGCCGCCCACAAAAGCACCGATAATACCGACTATGATATTAGCAAGCGCCCCCATTTGAGCATCGGTTTTCATAATCTTAGAAGCGATCCATCCAGCTAACGCTCCGAATAGAATCCAAAGTACAATATCGAGTAACATCGTCTACCTCCTTCTTATTTCTGCTGACGCTACTAGCATAGCCCACTGCTATAAAACTAGATGTGATTTGCATCACGGTTGATACATGATTAGCAAACAAGCTGTCTTATCTCTGTTAAACAAGAGGAACAAACAAATACCCAGGATACTCGGTATCTTCATAGTTATGCCGGCCAATCTTATCGATCACGTGAATACTGGTGTTAATCGGTATAACCATCCGGCCACCCAGCCTCAGCTGGTCTACCAGGTTGCCAGGCAGTTCCCTGGCAGCAGCACTCGCGAGGATCCTATCGTATGGCGCAAACTCGACAAGACCATAGTCGGTTCTCGCTTCAAAAAAACGTACATTAGAAATGTTCAATCGCTCACAGTTGCGCGCCCCGAACCCGACTAACTGTGGTATCTTCTCTACGGCATAGATAAAGCCTCTGGAGCCCACGAGATTTGCAAGAAGCGCTGTCGTCCATCCAGAGCCAGAGCCGATATCTAGGATTCTGTCTCCGGGCTGCGGATCAAGCCATTTTAGCATCGAACGAACTACTGCCGGTTGACTATTTGTCTGTCCAAAACCGATTGGTAGCGGAGTATCAGACGAAGCTCTCCTGCGAATCGATTCGGGAAGGAAATTACTACGAGGAATCGTTCGCATAGCATAGTCAACCTTGTTCATACGGCCTACTCCGGCATTACATTATTATGCTTAGTGAGTTTTAGTAGAGAAACAACAATGCATTTAGATAGCCTGAAGCCAGTTGCGGTTCCTGGGCCGATCTTGTAACTTCTTTGATTTAGAAGGTTCGCTATTAGTACGTTGCTTTCGGTTAGTATGCGCCATGATAATTAACGCGAAAGTTGAAATTTAATACTAGTAAGTGAGTGGAAGAACTTTTCCACAATGACACGCTCAACTGGTTCGTTAATCTTGTCAGTATCTCGAAGAGCTAGTTCAGGATATTCCTGATGTTTGCGTGTAAGAAAAGAATCTATTCGCATATCGAGCTCATTGTCGTTAGAATGTTTCATATCACCCCCTCATTACCTCTTTTAATAGTACTTACTATAGCCAGCCCTACAGCTTAAGGATATGAAGTATCTTACATAAATGGCACATTCTATGCGGTTATCTGGTTTCGCTGTATGATAAAGGAAGTATAATTGGAAGAGATATGGAAGAACTAGTAAGCTCCCTCGGGAAAAGCGTTACAATTCGAACCGTTAAAAAAGGCACCACTTTACTCTATCAAAGTGAAATTCCTCGTCAGGCATTTATCGTCCGCAAAGGTTTTATTCGAGCGTATACAATTACCTCATCAGGTGACGAACGAATCGTCGCCCTGCACGGAAAGGGTGATGTATTTCCTCTTTCATGGGCGTATGGTGAAACAAAAAATACGCTATTTTATTACGAGGCTGGATCCGACGCGGAACTAGCGTGTGTCTCAAAAGAGGCGTTCGTATCAACCATCGCAGACTCCCCCGAGCTAATGGCAAAACTTCTAAAGTTTACTGTCAATGAGCATACCGCGCTGCTTATGCGTATCACCGCGCTAGAGCAATCAAATGCAGCCGAGAAAATAGCACTCACGCTCTACTACCTACTTATCCGACATGGTCTCGAACGAAGACCAGGCCTATTTACAATCGACATAAAGATGACTCAATCGACAATAGCAAGCCTCGTTGGATTAACTCGAGAAAGCACCGCAGTAAATCTTGCCAAACTAAAGGAGCGCGATGTTATTACCTATAGTAATTTCATCTACGTCGTCAATAAGCGCAATCTTGAGCGTTTTATCGGAGAGGATAGCTTTAAAGATATCTCGTTACGCTAACCCTATGAGAGATCTTTGACTATTTTCAATAACTCTTTTGGTGACGCCCATGCCTTTAGGACGTAGCGTTCGGCGCCGAGACTATACGCTTCATCCACCTCTGCTTGCATATCATAGTTCGAGAATACAACGACATGAACGTCTGGGTGATTTTTTAGTGGCTGATACTGCTTCAGAAAATCGATACCGTCCATAATAGGCATGCGAAGATCAAGAAAGATTATATTAGGATGATGCTGCGACGTAACCTCTAGCGCTTCTTCGCCGTTGAAGGCAGTCGAGACATCATACCCAGCAGTGGTCAGGATGGTTTTATAAGCATCATTAAGGGCGACATCATCTTCAACAATTAATATCTTTGGGCTTTTTTTCATACTTATCTCCTATTCCCACCGTCTTCTTCCGAAGCGGCAACTTGGTCAGCTTTAGGGAGGTATACGCTGAAGGTAGATCCTTCGCCTAAAACTGAAACTACTTTAATAATACCACCATGTAAATCAATGATCTTCTTTGCCCAATATAAACCCAGCCCTGTTCCACCTACGTGGTTTGAGAGATGGTTATGAATACGGTTGAACTTTTCAAACAATCTATCGACATCCTCGGGCGCAACGCCCACCCCGCTGTCGACAATATCCACCCGTATCATATCTTTCTCATCCGCTACATTAACTGATATATTCTTTCCCGGATCTGAATATTTACTGGCATTATCTATCATGTTCTCCAGAACCATACGAACCTTATCAGGGTCAACATACGCCGTGGCAACGGAATCTGCTACTTTCACCTGTAGACGCTGATGCCTCATTGTATAAGTAGCTTGCTGCTCTTTTGCTACATCCTTTAGCAAAGTAACGATGTCAACATCTTGCCGACGAAGACGCACCTTGCCTGCATCAACCTGCGCTACCTTAAGAAGGTCCGAGACGATTGTCAACTGACGCTCATTGCTCTCATAAGCCTTCTCCAGTAGACTATACTGTGCCGGCGCAACCTCACCTGCCATACCTTCAAGAACCATACCAAGGTACTGCTTGACGCCAGTTGCGGGAGTACGTAATTGGTGTGACGCAAGCGAGATAAACTCATCCTTCGTTTTATTAAGATCTATAAAATGCTGCAGCCGTTGACTCTCGATCTGCTTACGGCCGAGTGCATAGTAAAGAGCGCGAGATAATCTATCAGGGTCAATCGTCCCCTTTACAAGGTAATCCGCCGCGGCCAGCTCCATAGACTTGTGCTCAATCTTCGCATCCCCTGCACCGGTCAGTAGGATAAACGGCTCCGACCGTCGCCTTGCCTCGGCAACTTCAAGCAACTCAAGACCAGTATGGGCGCCCAGTCGATAATCAATTAAGAAAATATCAAACTCTTGACTCTTAACAAGACCCTTAGCTATCTCAAAATCCGAACACCACTGCAAAACAAAAGGTGAATCGGGAATCTTTGAAAATATTCGTTTGATAATAATATAATCATCTTCGTCATCATCAACGAGAAGGACGGAAATATTTTTCCTCGCAAGATCATTCATCTGAATGTGGCAACTCAACAATTTCAAACCAATACGCACCGAGTGTCTTCATGACAGAAATAAGATTTTCAAAAGTCACCGGCTTGGTAATAAATGAGTTGCTCCCTAGCTGATACGAACGATAGATGTCTTCCTCTGCCTTTGACGTCGTAAAGATAACAATAGGAATATTCTGAAGCTTAGGACTCGATTTTATTTCCTTAAGTGCTTCGCGGCCATCTTTTCGAGGCATATTAAGATCGAGTAAGATAACCCCTGGGCGAACAGTGCCGCCTTCATACTCACCACGTTCATTTAGATAATCGAGTAGCTCTTCGCCGTCGGATACACGAATAAGGGTATTGAGTAGCTTACTCTCTTCTAGTGCCTTTTTTGTAAGCAGGTAATCGTCGTCATCGTCATCTGCCATTAAGATAACAATCGGATCCTTTTTGATTTCTGTCATGCCTTTTTCTCCTTTTTAATTATCGGAAAGGTAACTTTAAACGTTGAGCCGGTACCTTTTTTACTTGATGCTGTTATTGTACCACCGTATCGCTCTGTAATTTTGCGTACAACTGCCAGACCGATGCCAGTTCCTTCGTAGCTATCCTTACTATGAAGTCGCTGAAAGACGGAGAAGATACGATCGAGGTACTTTTCGTCAAAACCGATGCCATTATCTTCAATGCAAATTGTTTGCAAGCCCTTAGCCCTATCTTCATCACATGTATAGACCTTTACGACAGGAGCGATATCTTCTCTATGAAATTTTAACGCATTACCTATGAGGTTTTGGAAAAGCTGTCGCATATGCGTTGCATCGGCTTCAATAGTTGGTAGTTCACCAATCGTTACAGTGCCCTTTGTCCGCTCAATCTGAATCTCTAGATCACCAACTACATCGTGAGCTATCTCATTCAGGTCAACCATATCATTGGCAGGTTGTTTTGTGCTGACGCGGGAAAATGCTAGCAAGTCTTCAATTAAAATACTCATACGAGAAGCGGCATTCTGCATGCGCTGAAGATATTCAACCCCATCCCCAAGCTCTTTACTGTATTCACTCTCAAGAATATCTCCAAACGCTCGAATTTTTCTTAGCGGCTCTTGAAGATCATGCGAGGCAACGTAGGCAAAATCTTGCAACTCCTGATTACTACGAGAAAGGCTTTTGCTATATTCTTGCAGCTCAGCCTCTACCTTATGTCTTTGTACGATTTCATCGCTCAAGCCTTGATTAGTCTTCTCGAGCTGTTCAGTGCGTTGCTTAACTCGAGTCTCAAGTGCCTCGTTGAGTCGCTCAAGCTCCTTTTGAAGCTTCTTTCTTTGCTTAAGTTCGGCCTTTGCCCCATTAAATAAATTAGCGTTATACACTGCCAACGCTGCACGATTGGCAAGCGCTTGAGCCACTTCTACGTCATTCTGTCCATAATGTCGGTGCGACTCGGTAGAGACGAAGCTTATCGCGCCGATCACCTTACCATCAATCTTTAGAGGTACGGTAATCGCCGAATGAATACCGACGTCACGTAGCAACTTAAGCTCCTCTTTATTCTTTGCGGCTGCTTGTAGCATTTCGTCAGTAATCCGCGGAATATACTCGACCTGACCTGTTCGCATAACCCACGGCACGCCAGTCGGAGCATCCATGTCTATCTCGCCCTGCTCTTGCTGAAGCTCTTTCGCCCACTTTACTTTTTCAGGATCTTTATGGGCAATGGCTACCTGCTCAATTTTGCCGTCTTCTAGAATATAAATTGAACACCAGTCGGTAACACTTGGAACAATCATTGACGCAATCGTGTGAAGCGTCTGTCTATAATCAAGTGATGCGGAAAATTGCGTATTAGCTTTTGCAAGCAGGTGAAGACTGCTTTCGGCTATTTTTCTCTCTGTAATATCGACGACAAGGCCAGGAAAACGAATTGGCTTTCCTGAAGCATCAAACTCAACCTTGCCTCTCGCGAGTACCCATCGTATCGCTCCAGTGCTATCTAGCACTCGGTACTCACTTTCATAAGACTCTGAGCCAGCTAAAGTATCCTTGATATCCTTTTGAACCCTATCTGTGTCATCAGGATGTATTGATGCAATAAATTCTTCCAGCGGCACTTCAACCTGGGTTGTACCATCGGCAAGCCCAAACAGCTTTGCAAGATTCTTATCCGCCACGATCATATTGTCTTTAAGCTCCCACATCCACGTGCCAACGGCGCTATATGTTAATGCCTGCTCGAGTTGCTGTTGAGTTAGGGTGAGCTGCCGATGTGTCACAATACGCTCGGTAATATCTTTTGTCTGCTGGCACACGGCTCGTACTTTTTTATCCTCAAACACTGGGTAATGCGTTACCTGCCAGAATTTTGTCGTAAGGACACCGTTTTGATCCTTAAGGTCGTAGCTTAAGTCGGGCATCATGTCTGACTTACCGGTTCGTATGACCTTACGAATTGATTCGATCAGCCGGCTCCTACCTGTCTCTATATACTCCCTAGAGGTATCAGGAAAGGCCTCGAGTACGGGCTTTCCAATAACAGCCGAGCGCTCAACCATAGCCATATCGGCATGTGCTTGGTTCTCGTCAATAATAGTGAAGTGGGGATCATCAATATCAAATACAATATATGCCGTTCCAACGGATCGGAATAATTCTTCAAAATCTAACGGCGAGCTGGTAATTTGATTCATGGATAGTATTGCGTCTACTCAAGTACGGCGCACCCTTCTGTGGTAATTATACGGATATATATTGTTATTGACACCCGATCACGCAAAATAGGAGATCTCGCAGGATCTCCTATTGTGTACGTTATCTGACTTATTGGATACGGTGTGCGCCACGGCTAGTGAATGCCTTCACGATAGCCAGCAAGACAACTGCGCCAAGGATCGCAACAATCAAACTGGTGACACTAAAGCCCTCGACTTGGTTACCGGTCAATGTCCGTACGAGGAATCCACCGATAAATGCACCGATAATACCTACGACGATATTAGCTAGAGCACCCATCTGCGCGTCTGTCTTCATAATTTTTGAGGCAATCCATCCTGCTAAAGCTCCGAATAGAATCCATAGTACGATATCTAGTAACATTGTATTTCTCCTTTGTTAGTTATGTATCTACAATAAACGGATATACACGTTCTACCTGTTAAATATATTACTAAAATGGCATTTTATTTATTAAAATTAAAGATAAAAAATATCCGCCAAACGACGGATATTCCATAGCGTATCTCAAGAAACTATGCCTGAAATATAGTCTGCTCTTTCTTAGTCGAAAGTCGCAAATAGGCTGGAGACTCGATCGCTTCAATAGCAAGGATAATTGCAATCTCAATGAACATAACTGCATCAAGTGCGTACATTTGATAGTTAAGAAGCATTACTAGCGATCCACTCAGGAGCACCGTTGCCACGACCGCGAACACGATACGAAAGCGCATACTACGCGGGGGAGTAGAAAACAGCAACCCAAGCAACAGTGCCGTAAGTGCAAGTCGAACTATTTGATACTCAGTCGTCGTCGACCATAGCACTGAGAGTAGGTCGTCTCCCGTAAACTGTAATCCACCCATCATAAACGCAAGTAGCATGATAGTTCCGATTACTAATAATTTCTTCATCTAGCACCTCCTTTCGTTTTTACTTTTCTGCCGTGCTATAAAGAGAATACCAACCCAGCAAGTGCCGAGCTGTAATATATTTTACTTTTTTGCAATAAATGCAAATACTCATCATAGCTATACTAGGCATAAACTTAATGCATATAAAAAGACCTTCGGCTTGAAGGTCTTTTTATGCCTGTCTCTCCTGTCGTAAACCAGGCGTACACCTGTGGTAGCCAAATACTATCTAGAAATCTGCAATAACGAGTTTCTTCATCTGCATCATATTAGTAAATGCGTCTGGACCCTTCATTAGATCTCCTATGTTTTCCGGTACGACCTGCCAGCTGAGGCCGAACTGATCTTTACACCAGCCACACTGCTCAGACTCAGGAACTCGAGAGAGCTTACCCCAATAATAATCAATCTCATCCTGATCCTTGCATGCAATCGAAAAAGAAACAGATTCATTAAACTTAAATTCCGAGCCTGCGTTAATGGCAGTAAACTTATTGCCATTAAGTTCAAAATCAATTGTCAACACCTGACCAGCCAAATCTTTTTGAAAATCAAGCAACCCCTCCTCCGGGTAGTACGTTGTTTCATTAATCTTGCTATCTGGAAATACCGAAAGATAGAATTCCACAGCCTCTTTAGCGTTGCCATCAAACCATAAATTAGGGGTAATCTTCTCTGTCATAGTAACCTCCTCGATCCATCGATTCATTACGCTTGCTTCTATATTCATCATAGCAAACCATTGAAAGCTAATACAGATTTACGCGTCACGGCAAATAGAGAGACACCTATTAATAGGCAAGTATATAGCAGGCTTTGCCGTAACCCGAGGCGGGATCGCCAAAGAAAGTATTCGTACAAGAAACAGGTCCAGTTAGATCCTTCTTCGCATTGAATTTGCCTAGGGCAAGTGATCCGTAGGCAACCGAGGCTGTACCTGAAATGGAACATGTGCCATTTTCTGCCGCACATGAAGTTGATGGCATGCCGAGAAATATCTTATCCGCCGATGTCACACCGAGACCCTGACAGGCGTTCGTTACATCAATATTGTTATCTTGGATACTCGCGGCGCCGTTTAAAGAATAATACTTATTGCCCGTAATTGTCTCTGCGGCAAGTGCGTATCCTTGGCTCGAGGCGCAAAATGTCGATAACTTATAAACCCCCTGGGAAGTAGTCATTTTACTGCTCGATTGCAGCACGTCTATGGTCGTCGGTGCATTACCTGTAGAAGCGCTGACAAGCTTCGCGACCTTCACATTACTAGAGATATCGGAAGCCGCAGCTGATGCCCTTGACCTCTCCTGTATGCCGTTAAATGCCACGATTGTTATTGTGGCGAGAATACCGATGATGACAATAACAATAAGGAGTTCAACGATAGTAAAGCCTGAGTTTTTATTTTTTGCCCACATATTATTTTAAGTATAACAAATACTACAAACTTAATGATAATTAACTATATAAGGCCAATCGGCGGTGTTATAAGAACCTTTAAAACCCAGAAAATGAGAAGACTACTATTCTCCGGCGAATGGTGATCCAAAGACACCAACAGCAAGTTCGACCCAGATAAGCAGCACTACTGCGATAAATACGGCAGCGATAACCGCTCTGTATCTAGCACTAACTCTCCCAGCTACGAAAGTAAACAAAAGTCCGGCACTGATCAAAAGGGCGCCCATCAGAATAAAATCTGTAACAGTCCAGTTCACCTCGTCCGTAAACATCATCGCTATCAAAGGCACGAGTAAAATGAGGCCCGTTCCTACTACAACACGAATACTGTTGTAAGTGAGCAAGTTAGCGATTCTTTTTACCGTCATAGGTTTATTATAGCAAATATCACACGCCAGGATGACTCACCCCTAGCAGCCAACCTTCGTCGATGACGGGTTCGTAGATAATGTCGTGATTCTGTCGTTGGTATAGTCCCACCAGTCAAACCAGCCACATGTCGTATCTTGATACACATAGCGTACGACGGTCGTGCCATTACTGGCTGCTGGACCCGGTCCCGACGTCAACGTCGAAAGCGTAATACCATCAAGCCGAGCTTCAGCTGGTCCGCTATTAGTTACCGCGCTACCTACTGCTTGATTGTATTTCAGTTGATCGGCAGTCGGGTATTGTCCAGTGATCGACTGGTACGCCTTAGCCTTACTTTCAAGAGTATCGACGAGACTTTGAACCGCACTAGATTTTGCCCGCGTCTGAATGCCGTTATAGGCGACGATAGTAATCGCGGCCAGGATACCAATAATCACAATAACGATAAGGAGTTCGACGATCGTAAAGCCTGAGTTTTTATTTTTCGCCCACATTGTACCTTAAGTATAGCAAAAGATTTTCGGATTGAAGATCTTTAGATGCGGTTATTTCTCTGTCGGTTCAATAAGCCTGCCGCTTTTCGATAAGTCTGGATCGGTACAGGCAGCAAGGTTAAAGCAGCAAGGTCGCCTTTTACCAGATCGAAGTTTAGAAATAGATACTTCAACTCGCCTCTCGCGAGTTTCGGTATTGCTAGTTGCATTGACCCATCGTATCCATTCCCAGCGTGCCATTGGTGTGATCTTCGTCCAAAGATCCTGAACAGCAGATGGTGCAGAGCGTAGCGCCTGAGAGAAGTCGTTCGGCAGAGTTGGCTCGGGCCATTCCTTACTTGGACTAATCTCAAGCTTCACCGTGTCACCTGCGCTTATGCCAATAGATTTCTGCAGTTTAGTGTCAAGCTTGAACCAATGACCCCAGTTTCCATCCGGTTCGAGCACTTGCCGAAAGTCACGACCGTTAAGCTTCCCCTTAACCATCACTTGTCCGCGTGATGGCAATTCTTCGCTAGCGGCAGCAGGCAACCTCAAGATAGTCCACTTCTTTATCTTTAGTAGAGTAGATTCGAAACTAATTATTGGCAGGTCGGTGCTCAAGTTCGCTACTGTCATGTATTTACTATACCAAAAACACAACTAAAGTTTACGCACGGTCGCTATACCGGCGTATATTTCGTCAATGCTTAACTGCGCCTTATTTAATCCGTCACCGGCATAATACGACTGTTCTGGATTCTCGCCAACGGCCTTTGGCAATGCAGCCCACTCTTTTGACAATCTATACGCAAATTCTTCACGGCTAATTTTATTGTCCACATAGTCACGGATACCCCTTCGCTCAAGCAGCGCAACAGCAAGTCTGTCCTGGAGCGCCTCGTCAAATTTCATATCTTCATTAATCTTTAACTCACGTACTAACCCGCGTAAAGTCGTGTCTATAAATTGGTATCTACCAACAGCAGAGCTCAGGTTCCCTTGCTCAACAAACTGTTTTTGCCATATCAGCACTTCGCCCACAGTCATAGTAGTAAACTGAGTTGACGTATTATTTGAATTCCCAAAATAGGCATTGTAATTATACCTACTCTCAACTTTAGCGATCGTATTCAGTAAATCAGCGGTATGTATCTTTTCCGACTCTTGCATATTTAGTAGTATAAGCGAAAACAGCCCGCCTACCGCTAGAAATATTAATACATTTCTTGGTTTCAGTAGCGCGCGAGTAATGTGTCTGCAGTGTTTTTTCACCCACCGCTTGATACTTTTATATAGTTTACGTTTATATCGCATCCATATTTTATTATATCTTTTTCGTGTCGGTTAGTCATATCTATGTGCTATTCTTCTCGCACTTAGCAACTACATCAAGTAAAGATAGTTAAGTATAGTCATTTTACTCAGCCTACAGATAATAAATTACGGTTTTGCGGTACCGCTACGCAATATCTCCACTTTATACGTAGTCATTCTTGAGATAAGTTCGTATGGAATGGGCTGATCTAATGGAAACTGTACCGACCCCTTGCCTTGCTTGTACTTGCCTAGTTCTGACGAAAAGTCCTCGTGAGTCTGAGGCGTTGCATAAAAACCAATGTGATTTTTAAATGCCGCAAAATAGACCAGAGGCTTACCATTCTGCTTGTAAGCAGGCATACCATAGGCGATACTTTCGATAGCATCAGGAGCAGCTTTTTTTATAATTGCTCGAATTTGATTCAACACACTCTGTACCTGCACTGAAAAGCTAGCAATATAATCGTCAACATTTTCATACATACTACCGCTTGTATCCATTAATGTAGATTATAACAAAAATTCATACCGCATAGAGAAATATAAAAGACCGTGTTTTAGCGACCGGTCTTTTATTGTAATAATTTTGGCTCCCGCTCGTGGACGCTCTTCGCAACGCCAATGTCAAAGATAATTTGACTGACAATGTCTTCAATGTCCATTTCCTCATTTAAAGTTTTTTCGTTTGGCATACCCAAAAAATCTTTTTCATTCCACCAATCACGCATTTCTTTTTCACCAAATTCGTGGGCGTTAGGTTTTGATTTATGCCTCACTAACGTTTCTTCGAATGGCAAATCAAAATAATATACATAGACTTCATCAAACTTACTTGCTAGTTTATCTAGCATCGCACCATATTTCTTAACAGTGAATATTCCCTCTAATATAACCGTTCGACCTTGCTTTCGACCAAACTCTGCCATAAGTTCGATAAGCTCAATTGTTGCACGCTTCTCCAACATATCCCGCTCTCTCAAAATATCACGGCGCAATGTGTCTTGCTGTATCAGCATGGTGTTGTCACTAAGCCCATCACCAATCCTGCTGCGAACTTCCTTGGCAACTGTTGTTTTTCCGCTACCAGAATTGCCACGAATAATTATTAGTTTTGAAAGCATATCTATATCTTACCAAAACAAAAACACTCTGCTTGCGCAAAGTGCTTATGCTTGGCTCCAACTAGTAGACGTACTTCGAACCGATTGCAATGACTTCAATGAGCACGCTCTAAAATCCATATTAGACATAGAAAGACTTATGATTTAAACGTTTAACAGGGGTATATATGCCTACAGCTTGCTCACTCTCTTTATGTACAGCTACCTGATCCCCCCTTCAAATGAAACAAAGCTTGAAATCACCCTGTATAAATAGATGATACCCTTCGGTGACTAGTTATCGTTTAAAAATATTTACCCTATGATAAGTCAGGAAATCATTGTCTATCTTGTAGTTCATTGGTTTATTGATTTTATTCTTAGTAATGTCACCGAGCATATTTTTCAGCCTTATATCTTTTTCTATTAGAGGCGACATAACTATGACACCATTGTCCTGGACAGTGATATATCCTTGATCAAAAGCCTTATCATGCAAAACGCAAAGACAGAGGCCATTAGATGGATTCATACGATTATCTTTATCAATACTTACCGGCTTTATATGTGACCCTATCAAGAACCCGGGCGTAGACATATCACACATTGCACACTTAAAACCGTAATTGTCCTTAACTCGCTGCGACCAGGCACGCTGCCAGGGTCTAGTCTTAACAGTTGAAGTGTCGTCGTCTACAAAAAAGTCACCCTCAGCAATTTGAATATCATATTCTATAACTTTCTGGTCTTCAACCATATCATGGGTCTCATCGTTCAAAAGTTCGAGTATATTAATGAAGTCACTTTTCGTTATCTTATTGATTCCATACTGACCCCAGTAATGCTCCCAGCTTCGCCCACGCTCTTTCCAGTGCCACTGGAAGTCTTCTAAATCTACCTGCTTAATAGGAGACTTAAACTGGTGGGCGTTAGTTATATACCCCGTTACAGCATCTTCACCTACAAGTTTCTCGAATTGACCCGCACCGTATAAATAGAACTTACCATCAGCTGATAATTTTTGCGGTTTCCTATATATGAAAACGTCACCAGCTTTTATCTTATTATTACTGTGCCTATACCAGGCGTACGTTACATAATCATCATCTTTTTCGTAATTACCAGAATCAATAATGAAAAAACCAGTTTCTGGCTTATCAATTTGATCACGAAAAAAATCAATAAGTTTCATGATTTATAAACATTCTTAAAGTATTCCGCCGTCTCTTGATCGGTACAATAGATATAGCAGCCCTTCTGACCTCTTGTCATAAGCGTACGATAGGTGTTTTTAATAATCATGTCGAATCGAGCCAGGGACGCTTCTTGATCCTCTTTTATTAACTTCTTCCATCCGTGCACTGACTTATCGGAACTTGCACGCTTGCTTACGTCGGTAATTACTTTACCATTGCGCACAATAAGATCAGGCCCAATTATCACTCCAACGTAATCTACTTCAAGCCCCTGACTTGTATGAATACAACCTACCTCACTCACAGATTCAGGATGAATTATCCATGACTGACCCTGCGACTTTAAATTCCATGTGGCTTCATATTCACCTATCTGAATATCCTTTAAAGACGGATTATTCCCGCTTATCCACTTCCAACAATACCCAGCAAGTAGTCGAGCTTTATTCTTTAGGATATTTTTTTCGGTTATTATTTTATGTAACTCCATCGGACTATCAATAACCTTAAAATCATAATCTATTCCATCTAGGGTCCTATTGGCAGTGTCGCGTATCTGCAGTGCGTTATCCAGCCAGGATAAATACCCGTCTGATCCATTACAACGAAACTGTGATTCTAGAGATAAACTTGTTACTTTTGCGCCCATTCTGTTAGCCCAAAAACGAATTTCTTCCTTGTCGCCAATATCTTTTAGAGTAACTTTTTGATCTTCATCGACAAAGAAGATACTAAATTTACTTGAGGCGATAATCTCTTTCACCTGATTTTCTCCCAGATGATTGAAAAGTCCTGATTTTTCGTTCAATCGATGAGCTTCATCAACAATCAAGCAATCAAACGTATCATCCTTAAGACTATGAAACGATCCTGATCCACTGAACATATTGTCTATACGAGACTTACTAAAAGTACCCGTTAACTTTGCTTTGTATACTTCACGAGGCGCAGAGTTTCTCGTGACGTACTGAGCTACTTTCTCTCGTTTTGTTAATTCGACTAATAAATTTATTGCTAGTACTGATTTGCCCGTACCAGGTCCACCTTCAACTATAAAAACATTTTTAACACCAGCTAATGACTCTTCGGCAAGTTTTAAGGCTGTTTCATACGCAACTTTTTGGTCATCAATTAAGACAAACTCATCATTTCCAGCAAGCATAGAACTTAATTGGTCGGCTAGATTCTTCGATGGCTTAATTTTACCGTGATCGATACGATACATGACATTAGATGTATCTCCGTATTTAACGTGTGCTTTAATAAACTCTCTAAGCTTTAATGCGTCATCTTTCAAAAACACAGGTGCTTCATTAATGTATTTTGAATAAAACTCATTTTTAATAACACTATCTTGGCTATAGTTA
Source organism: Saccharimonadales bacterium (SeqCode) (assembly GCA_049295575.1). Taxonomy (GTDB): domain Bacteria; phylum Patescibacteriota; class Saccharimonadia; order Saccharimonadales; family Saccharimonadaceae; genus UBA6022. The sequence goes on along the minus strand of JBAQQX010000001.1, from coordinate 123,771 downwards.
TGAAGATAGGCACATGGGATTAAATTAATCTTTTCGTCCTGCACAGTCTGATTATAATCTTCTAGCAGACACTTATATGACCATGCTTGATACGAAGGATGTGACGTCTCTTTAATTCCGTGCTTGAATCTAGTACTGACCACTCCATCTTTATCTGTAATTTCAGCCTCTTGCCACTGCTTTAGCTCTATAAGAATTGCCGTATCTTCATACTCGTCATTCTTACCAGACAAAATAAAATCAATGCGCTTTGAGGACTGTGGTATATGGTATTCAATAGCCACACCTGCATCTTCTGGGATTAACGGGTCACTTAAAACACGGTCTACGTACTGTAGAGAGTTGCGCCAGGATTCAATCTCTGACATACCGGTATTATGGCCAGTAACATCTTTAAATGCAGCTTGTATGATGCCGGCAATATTATTAGACATCACGTCATCTTGGAAGCTGCGTTTTGTTGAAGAGTAAATGATCACTATTTAAGCTCTGTGTATTTCTTATGGCTACCTTTAGCTTTGTCGACCGGATATTTAGTATTGTTTTTAATCATCTTTTGATCGAATGCTTCTACAAGATTAATGTCCAGCTTATTGGCAATTAGCAACACCCAATAGAAAACATCTGCCAATTCAGAACCGACCTCGCTTTTGTACTTTTCGAGATGTGAAGTGATTTCATCTTCACTTTTCCACTGGAAATGCTCCAGTAGCTCAGCAGCCTCAAGTGAAAGTGAAATGGATAAATCTTTTGGATTATGAAATTGATCCCAGTCTCGGTCATCACAAAATTTACGAATCATCGCTTGCATATCGGCCATTGATCTATTAGGTTGGACACTCATTAGATTCATTTTACTTCTATTGGTAAAAATATCATAATGAGCAAGCCCATAGATCACCTCGGTTGGTCGTGTATCGCTATAGTTTTTCTATAATGAACAACGTATTAAAATGCCAACACGCTACTCCTCTACCATTTCTAACTGCCCATCTATCAAATACTCCCAGATAATCCCTAAATTCATAGTCTCCCTATCTTCGCCTGTTTTAAGATCCGGAATATCGAGCGGTAATTCTCCTCCTCCCCTCCAATAGTGGCTCCAAATAATTTCATTTTCGGCTTGATCGAATACTGCGCCATTCCCAATTGCCCACATTTCAGAAATTACTTGCATGTTAACCTTAACGACGCGAGTAGGAAAGGACTCATTCAACCGAAACTTCTTCACACTGTCCATGCTCCAGCCGCAAAAATCCGCCGCCTTCTGCGCCGCTTCTAAGCTACCGAAAGCGAATATACACGCAAACCGCGACGGGTAGAGCTTTGTCTCATCGTGCTGCTTCCTGTACAGCTCTGCATTGTAGTCTATCTGATATTCACTCACCTCTCTTTGACTAAAGCTGCTTGGCGATATTATACCTAGATTAGGATTAGGGATGAAAGGAGTATAATCAACGGCTCCTTCTTGGTATTTTAAAAACATTTCTTCATTAAGGACGGCATTAGTTAAAGATGCCGAAGTTAGAGTATGTGAAAGTTTAAAATTCCACTTTAAGTGCCACATCCTACTCTGATGTAGGAATACGTAGAAATAACCAGGTAGATTCTCATTTGTGTTTAGAGTCCGCATAACAATCTACATTATAACCGAGAGGACAACATCAAAATACAACCATAGTCCTACAGCGAAAGTGTTTAAAAATAGTCATTTAGCACGTGTCCTATCTCACTACAGAAAATACTTATCAAACATAAGATAAACATTTACGAGCATCAAAAATATAACTACTGTCATCGCATACCATACGTCTCTATCCCAGACGTAGCCAAACCTTTTAATATACTCCTCCACCGATGTAAGGTCGCCGCCTCTAACATTATTCAGCCCTCTTTGCTTCATAAGGGCACGCACCATTTTATTTTCACGCTTTTCAGCTTTATACTTTTCGATCACGCCCAGATTTTCCTGGTAAATGATCTCTAAAGGTTTATGCTTGGCTGTCCAATAGGCCGCTCTTACGCCGTTTAGATGCTCCTGCATTCGTACTGCAGGGCTTTTAGATGTTATGCCAACATAGAACTTACCATCCCCTAGCCTAAGGACGTAAAGCTGCCATTGTTTATTAGTTTTGCTTGTCATAGTTATACAAAAGAATATCACTAATAGTAATGCTATTGCTAGTAATATTTGAACAGTTATCTTAATGCTTATAAGTTCCAGCTGCCAGACGTATTGCGAACTACCGCCAACAGCTTCGACGGTCATGCGCCGATATCCATATTGAATATCGAAAGACCGATAATTGAAACTCCTGACAGGATTACGAGCCCTTAGAAATTGCTTATCCTAAGGTTTATCCTATATAGAATTAAATGTCTTTTCACTTTATCGCATCAGAGGAATGCACACCCTACCTCCCTTTCGGTTCTTTTATTCTCCGGACTGAGTGCTTGCGCAAAAAAAATTAATTTTCAATTTTTTCTTTTAAATCTTTTACTTTCTCTAAAGCTAAAGCGTAAATATATTTGTAGCCACTATCTTTTAGTTTAAGAACGGAATTAAATGCTTTTAGCGCCTTTTCGTCTTTACCTTTACTTAGATAAAAGTTACCAAGATCGAAGGATTCCCTTTGTTCAATCAATAGCTTAGATCCGCCATTGCTAATATCTTTAGCCTTGGAATAAAATTTTCTTGCTTTGCTTATGTCACCGTTTTTGAGATGGTATAAACCTAAGGTTGCGAGGCTTATTGAGTTGTCATCCGTTAACTTAGATAGCCACTCTTCCGCCTCATCCAACTTGTCATTTACTAAATACAAGTGAACTAAGTTATTGTATATCTTTTCGTAATTGTTGAGTTTATTATCAATAGCAAACCGCGCAGCCTCAACGCCTTTTTCTAAATCTGGAAAAACATCAGCATAAATCTGAGTGAGACTGATATACAAGGACATCCATCGGGGCTTAGCTAGATACGCATGCTCATATAGCCTTATTGCCTGAGCCCAATCTTCATTTTTTGCATATTCATCTGCGATAAATGTCATTGCATTTGGTTCATTTGGAACAAGCTGTATAAGTCTCTTTGCAAGCTTTCTACTATCCGAGGGACGACCTAGCGCCTCGTACAACTCCATTAGATTCTTCATTGGAACAACGTTATTATGATCGTTTTTCAAAGAGCGCCTCAAAGCATCTAATGCCTTTGGAGCGTTATTGAGCAGGATGTAACAATACCCAATATTATTCAGCGTATTAGAGTTCTCTGGTAGTAGCTTTAAGACTTTTTCATATTCATTAATGGCAGTCTTGAAGTTACCAAGACGCATCTGAGCCCAGCCTATTCTAAATTGAATATCGTTTGCTTGATCGCTGAGATGTAGAGCGGAAACCATAACATCATAAGCTTCTTCAATACGGTCATTCTTTACGAGTAAGTTATATAGATTGTTATATGATGTCAAATAATTAGGATCGATTGTAAATGCTTTCCTATACTGCTCGACTGCCTTATCTATTTTATTTTGGTTTTGGTATGCAATGGCTAAATTATTTTGGGCCGGAACATACTCATTTTTATTTTCAATGGATCTTTTAAAACACTTTTCCGCTTCACTATAATCTTCTTTTAAAAGCTTAACTAAGCCAAGTGTATTGATTGCTTCATAGTAGTTTGAGGAATCTGGAGCGATTAGGTCGATTAAATCCTCAGACTCATCCAGAAGGTTAAGAATCATTTTTATAACCGCATGAGTATGTAGAGTGTTGTTATCTTTTTTAACCTTTACTAGATCCAAAACTTTGTCAGCTTGATCTACCCTTCCTAAAACCATGTAAGATTCAGCTAATTTATTAGCAGTAACAATACTATCTGTGTTTTCTCTGAATGCCCTTTTGAAATAGCTTTTTGCTTTATCAAACTTTAAGTTCGCAAAGTAAATATCACCCACACGGTTAAGTAGCTTTGGGTTCTTGGGACTCCGCTTTAGCATTGAGAGTTCGCGACTAATCCTGTCTTGGAAATATTCTTGGTTTACCAACACTCCGGCTTTAGCATCAACTTGGTGCAAGTCATTACTGCCCAGCTCGTTATCAAGAATAACACCATTCGAGAGAGCCATTCCAAGTCGTGCATCAAACTTTTTAGATTCAATATCTGTTTTGTCTATTTTTTGCTTAGCTTGTTGGCGATCTAGAGTATTCATGTTCTTGCCTCTACCAAGAGCTTTATTTGAGTAAGCTCATTGCTGAGTTCCGATAAGTCACTGAGTCTAGTAGTATAGTCCAGTTTTAGCATGCTTCTCATAATTTTAGTTAATCTGATCGCTAGTTCTTCACTATCAAGTATATCATTTTCTGTGATATCGACTATCTTACTTATACCCACTTCCATCGTAGGCATAGCCGTTTCATGTAGGAACGCTATTCGCTCATCCATAGTCGTCTTGTCGCTATACATATCATTCTGTCGAGCCATGCCGTTAACCCCAGCTATGGCGGTGTGCACCGCCTCCTGTCGCGATCCCGTCAAAATCTCATACATCATTAGACCAAGCGCAAACACATCCGACTCTCGCATAAGTTCCTCGGATACGGTATCCCCACCCAGTAAACCTACTGCCGCTTCCGGTGACGAATAACTGTTATTTCCGGTTGGCTCAAAGTATGGGTTAGTCTGAGGGCGATGAATGTCTTTTGCCGACCCAAAATCCGCAACCTTGCATACAATTTCACCATCAACGGTTTTATAAAGAATATTTGGCGTATATAAATCTCTGTGGCAAATACCCAACTTATGGAAATCAATTGCAGCGGATATTATCTGAGTTATAATTCCGAGCTTAGCGGGAAGAGATAGCACTAAATCAGGTTCTATTAATAGCTTTTCTAAGTCACCTTCCATTAGCTCCATCACATAATAAGGCGCAAACCTACTCACGGTATTGTGCACACCACGCTCTCGAAACTCGGTAACGCGGTTCATTACGTGAGGTGATGCACTTAAGACATCGAGAATCTCTACTTCTCTTTGAAACTTTTCATACAATAATGGATAGGCAGGCTTTCTATGCGAAGCCACGAATAGCTTTATTGCAGAATCGCTTTTTGATTCGTATGTTTTAGCAAATCTACTTTTGCCTTCGCCAAGGAATTTTTTGACCTCAAACTCGTCCAAGACGTCATCTGGGTTCAATTCTACTAACCTATCTTGTATTTCGGATATTTCAGGCATCTGAAAGATATTATACCCTTTCTGCATACGTTCTCTAAGCACAGCTCTATTCATATACGAATTTGCTTGATTTTAACTAGGTAAGTTCAAAAGTATTCGAGCGGTAGAATCTATTAATGTTCTGAATTTATCATAATCAGCCTTAGTATCCACCAACGGATGGAAGAATCCTACAGCAGCCTTATGAGGCTTGTAGTTAGAATATCTAATCTCCATTGCATCCTTGGTTAATATCCTATAGTCCTCGTGCATTCGGACCACGAATCTACCCATCTCCTTCTGAGATTCAACGTATTCATCACCAAGCAATATTCTAAAGTCTTCCCACTTCTGCATTGCCTCCACCTTCTCATCTACCTCGTCATCGCCAAGTTTAACCTTCTTCTCCTTGATCACATTGGTATAGCTAGTTTCAGCCTCATGTGCAACATAGTTCCGTTTTCGTTTTATCCAGACCATCCAGTCATTCATGTCTTTTTCCGAATAAAGCTCATATAAATAGACGTTTCTTAACTTAAGTTGCTCAAGAAACTTATAATGCTCGATGTTTGGCTTTACGTCTTTTTCTTTAATTCCATATAAGTCGGTTAGTAGTCTGCCAATAACATCGATCGATCCGGTAATTAAGAAATATAAGTTTCCTAGGTGATAATTGAGCTCAAAGGAATAGTCATAATAGCTGTCATAATTATATGAATCCTTAATTGTATAGTTTCGTTGTGAGTAATTTTTCTTTTGTACAAACGAAAGCAAAACCTCTTCGCAATGTCTTATCTGCATCGCTTTATTTATCAATGCACGAATATATTTTGTCTGCTGGTCAGTATAGCCTAACTCTGAAGCAGCTTTATTGCTTAGCGTACGCAGATTACCTAGCAGGGAAGAATCATCTATATATTTAGCAAACCAAGTTATGTTCCAAGCGGGCCGAGAAAGGCTCCAAGGGATATTTTTACCTGCTATAAATGATTCTATCTCGTTCTCTAGCTGAGGAATGGCTTCGGCGTACTGAAACGGCATTCCCGCTCCGTAAAGTTCATTTACGAATCCTTTATCGTCGCTGTAGATTAAATCAATATTATTTGATTGAGCATATGAAAATATCCGATCCTTATCTTGGTCTAAGCCGGTAAATACATCATATCCAAATTTTTCCTTATTCGCATCCAGGTTCTTAGTACGAGCTACTCGTATTTCTATTTCAAATTCCAAACTAATGTCGTTTAAGTAACTGTTCAGCACATCTAATCTTTCCATAAGACCATACAAATAACTTTCGTCTATCGTAAGAAGCATAACCCTAAAGACGGAATTTGATGCTGGATGTATATTTACCTCTGGGTATATTTGCCCGTCGACAGTAGGCATAAATTATTTAATTCTCGTCCTTTACGACCCGATAAATTGCAATTGGTTTTATCGTAGAAATCTTAACAATATCCTGCAGGTCGGCAAATGCCCTACTTAGCGAAAGGAGCATATCCTCACCTTTACTTGCTGGGTCTACGGAAGCAATAGTTGAGTTTAATCCTACTACAACATATCTACCTTCAAACAACCTACCATTATTTGTAAATTCAGGACTCCCCTGGCTGACTAGATATTTTCTATCTAAAGTTATTGTCTCGTTGCCGATGTGGGCAAAAATACCGTTATCATAAAGCTGACTAACTAATTTACCGATATCTTTACTTTTTTGTGCCGCACTTCTTACATCTTGTGGAATAGCTTGTTCTTGGGTAGGATTTACTGCCAATTTCATTGCAGCATCATATCCTGAAATCATTGCCTTTAAGCCGTCAAAAGTCTCAATTGTCTTCAATGAGTCAATTACCCTTAGATTGCCTTCGCGCAGAATAATGTCCTTGCTTTCTTCTCCGATAACTCCGTCCGTTTTCAATTCAGTCTCAAGCATCTCGTATGCATAGTGATGCAAGTCTAAAGTTTCACTCCTGCTAAACTCAGACCCACTAGTACCACCGGTACTGCCTTTTACGAGTTTTAGATCAAAGCCTATCGTAGCCTTTAAGTCTTCACTCGCCGAGGAGGCTTTTGTCATTGATGTAATGACGCCTTCATAATATTGCGAGAAAATTGAATTGACCAATGATGTATCTAAATAAAGAAAATCTTTTAGTTTTGCCATAGCCTCAGTATAGCAATACGCGTCTAAGATCAGAATCCGAAATTATTAAGTTCGGTAGGCCTTCCTGCTTCACTCTATTGCTTGTCCTATACCTATCACAAAGAACCATAACCAGTTGATGTACAGGGTATAATTTTAATATGGTCATGAACGAACGTACTTATAAGATTGCCTATAGAAGCACTGTCGTTAGTCAGCTGCAGGATCCCGAGGATATCGCAACTGCATTAGCAGATATATACCTTACTGCTGTCGAAGATTACGATAATTATAAGTTTTCAAAAGTAAAAAAAACATTCTCTCCCGAAGAAGTAGACATCAAAGACAAGCACGACTCAGCACTCACTCTACTCATGGGCTTAACCTCTGACTCATCTGAAATAATCGAACAATGGCCAAATCAGAACGATCGAAATAGAATGCATGAAATTTACGACCAAGAACGTCGAGGCAGGATATTACCAAGCTCACCGCTTAACGAGCTAAACACAAAGCTTTCAAACATAAAAAAAATTGTTGAGTATATGAAGGAGCTGTATCCGCTTGTCATAAGAAGAACTTTCTTCTATCAAGATCATAAATTGTTCATAGACATGCTTAAGCCTATACCATTCCGTCCTTATTCTGATAACGATATTGTCTTAACGATTCTATTTAAAAGACCATTCAGGGTATGGAAACATATTGAGCTCCAAAGGCTACTTATTAAGAAAAGACCCATACTTAAAAGCAATAATAGCTATAGGTCAATTTCAAAACCTTTAAAGAATGCTATTGAAGAAATTAATTCTCGAGTTGGTGAAAACTACAACGAATATAAAGATCAAAAAATCATTATCCAAGCTGGTGGATTCGTAAGTGTTAATACAAATCTATTTCACATTGTCGACCGATTAAATAGAAAAACATAGAGGTAGACTTCCCCGCTTTAGCGTTTCATACAATAAAAACATGACCGCAAAGCTCGATGAAGAAAGTCTCAAAATATTAGTCGATTACTTCACGTTGCTTGCTGAAATAGAAAGCGAGACAAATGAATAATGCCAGTACCACGAGAACCCATCTCATCTTTTGAATCTACGTGGAGCATTGAAGTTGCTAAGGGCGGTTTTCTTCAACTCCCCCACGACTTTTATAGAAACACTAGGAAATTAGGTCTTTCAACAACGGACGCGTTAATAGCTATTTACATTATGGGGTACGAGACAGGGTCATTCATTGCCGCATCCTCAGTAGCTAAAACATACGGAGTGTCTATTGGAACGGTTCGCAAATCCTTTAGGAGATTAGATGAACTAAATCTGATCCATCGACACTTCCAAAAAGGTGAGGCTAATCGTTTTTCGTATAGCGGCCTCAAGCAAAGAGTAAAAGAGTATGCAAAATTGAGAGAGTCCACTCAACAGATTATGCGCATAGGGGTATCTAGATCTGCTTCAAACCCTGTACCAAATCAAGATACCAATAAAGAACCTGAAAGAACTAATAATAAAGATTTGGATGGTAAGGAAAAATACAGGCTGCGACGAGAAGAGCTGGGGCTGTGAGTTATAATAAAGAGGCACTCCAATATCACACATAATTTATCCGAAGCATCTTTTGTTTCTGCTCTTAATGGGCGGTTGTACCAGAAAGGTATTCTTCGGAGTGTCTGATTTGGAGTGCTACAACCGTCCATTTTTAGTAGGAGAAATAAATGAAAGCGTTTTTGTTAGCTCGAGTATCAACTGAAGATCAGAAGGATGCACTTCCCGCTCAAACCTATAGATTGACAGAGTACGCAAAACGTATAGGCTATGAATATGAACTTGTTGAGATTAAAGAAAGTGCTTACAAAGAGACTCGCAACGAATTCAAATTAGTTGTCGATCGGATTAAGGCTTCTCAAGAAAAAGTAATCGTTGTTTTTGACAAGATCGACCGTTACACTCGAGACTCCAGTTCCGAACAAGTAAGGATTTTACAGAACTTATATCGAACCGGTAAAATAGAACTTCACTTTCCTTCTGATAATCTCTACATACATCAAGGTTCTCCTGCCACAGACCTCCTAAGGCTCGGTATGGGTATTGTAGTTGCCCAATACTATTCTGATGCTATTAGCGATAATGTGAAGCGTAGGTTCGAGCAGAAACTGCGTGACGGCGAATGGATTGGTCAAGCACCAATCGGATATAAGAACACCCTGACAGACAAGGGAAAGAAGTGGATCGACATTGATCCATTCAAAGCTGAGGTTATTCGTAACACCTTCAAAGCATACTCAACGGGCAACACTTCATTACGTGAGCTATGCAAGAAATGGATGAACGAGTACGGTATTAAGGTTGGCACAAGCCAGATGGACTATCTCCTCAAGAATCCTTTCTATTGCGGTGATATGCGGGTTAAAAGCAAGATCTATCCGCACAAATACGACACGATTATTTCAAAAGAACTATTCGAACAAGTTAATGCCGTACGCAATGGCTACAAGATCAGGAAACATAAGTGGGGTGGTCTGCCCTATTCCTATCGTGGACTGATTAGTTGTGCTGAATGTGGATGTAGGATTACCTTCGAAAAGAAGAAGGGGTTATACATTTACGGTCATTGCACACAGTACAAAGGAAAGCATGACGCTAAATATATGCCCGAGGGATTCTTCGACACTGAGATAGCCAAAATCTTTAGATCTATACAGATACCCGCATATGCATTCGATGAGGTTAGCGAGGCTTTACGCATTGCACACGATGACAAGAAGCGCACAAGAGAAACAACTATTTCATCACTAGATGGTGAGATTGAGAAATATCAGAATAGAATCGAAAAGATCTATGAAGATTTCTTGGATAGTAAGATACCAGAGTCTCTATATGATCGTAAGTTCCTAGAATATAGGGAATCTCAAAAGACTCTACAAAACAAAAGAATTAATATCGAACAAATAGAAGATGATTACTATGGCACAGTCAGTCATCTGTTAAAGCTATCAAAGAATGCAGTTAAGCTATTCGAGAAAGCCGAGAGCGACAAGAAGCGAACAATGATCAATATGGTACTTTCGAACTTGACTCTTGATGGCGAACAACTGAGGTGGCAAATGAAAAAGCCATTCGATACGATGGCTTTTTGCAATGAAATGAATTCTTGGCTCCGACGGCTGGACTCGAACCAGCAACCTCGAAGTTAACAGCTTCTTGCTCCACCATTGAGCTACGTCGGAATACAAAGGTTATTATACCCGCTAGCCCCGTGGTTGGTCAAGTATATCGCGGGCGTGTTTTAGAATAACAATTTCTTGTCGGGTTTTATCATCATCGATCGCTTCGCGTTTCTCAATCTCAGCACTAAGCCACTTAATGTGACTAGATTCCTTTTGGATACTCGATACTGGCGCAACATCCTGCATGACAACCTCAAGTGAACGTGCCGAATGATCTTTTTTACGCAAAAAGCCACGACCAATCAGGCCATCGATATGTGTCGCGACCGTGGAGACTGACTTATAATCAAGCGCTCGCATCACCTCGCGGTAGCTAGGGCCGTAGCCATTACCCTTAATAAACCCGTCGATGAAATTCAGCAGCTCACGTTGCTTTTTGCTTGGTCGTAGATCTGACATACACCTCCTTTGATGCAATAGCGATAGCTGCAAGTCCCCACCAGACAAGACTTACCGTATCATCAACCCATACAGGCTGAAGAATACCAATAAGACCTAGGCCAATACCACTTGCAAATACGCCAAGTGCCAGCCAATCACTCCTTCGGAGCCACAATCGTCGCATAATTTCGATAAAGATAGCGAGGAATAAAACAATTCCCAGCCAGCCAATCTCGTGCGCAATAAATAAGTACTGGTTTTCAATAATAATTGGCGTATCACCGTGATAAGACGCTGTGCCGGTACTGCCGACACCGGCACCGAATGGCTGAGATATCATCGCCTGCACTCCGTGCTGCAGGGACTCAACATGTCCATCATTCGACCCACTGTCATTACCCTCGCCAGGATTCTCGTGCAGGACAACATTCGAGATAAAGCTATTATCCTTCCCAATCGTCACCGCACCGACAGCCACGGCGATCATCAGACAGCCACCGACAATCCACCACACAGGTTTCAATTTTCTCCCCCAGATGTATAGGACAATCGCAATCACAGCGAACCCAGCAGCCAGTAGTGCGCTCCTGGAATAGCTAATCCAGAGAGCAATCAAGAGACAGAGCACGAAAACACCCATCGCTACGTGACTTATTCGGCTCGCTAGCCGTCTGTAATGTAACGCCACAAAGCTTAACGCAAGAGCTAATACCATAGCGACATATGCCCCAAGTGGATTTGGACCCCTCATCGTGCTATTAACGCGAATATAATCATGATTTCGATCAACCGTCATATAGGGCGCAATTGTATCCTTACCGTAGCCGATATGGGTCAGAATATCTTTTGGCAAGAATAGCTGCAATGTCGCAAATCCAGCGACAATCGCTGCACCAATCGCCCCAACTCGAACAAATAGCGGACGAATGACAGGATAGAGTAATACCGCTATATATACCAATGTAAAGAATGTTATATAGCGCAGATCGATCGCTAGGCCTGCAAGCGTTGCTGTGAGCGGCTGAGGGAGCAGCAACGTCGTCATAATGTGAAGGGTAGCATAGCCTATGATCACCCAAAAAAGCTTATCTCGCATCAGCGACGGCCAGGCACGGTGCTTTATAAGTAAAACGACAGCGACAACTCCGGCCACCACCATTAACAGCTCCTTCCAGGACTTCGCGAGCTCGCTCGAAGCTGGCAATAGCGTAGTCATTATCACCGTAAACGGCGCATGTAGCACGATAAAACCAAATATAAACAGCAACAGGCCGAGATAGACAGTAGGGAGTCGTGCATACTTCATTGCTTATTAGTATACAGCAGCAACGTCGACCACTATATTTCCCTTGAGTTGAGACTAGGCTATAATAGACACATTCATTAAAGTAATGACTTATATCGTAGCGCACCCCCATGAGAAATAACGGACCGTTCATCTACAGGCTGTGCTTGGCATTCGGTGATATCCTTGCCCTGCTCCTATCATTCACCGCAGCATACATTCTGCGTGTTTCAATCGACTCACGCCCCCTTCCGGCGGCGATTACCTCTATTGAATTCATTACAACTATCGCAGCACTCCTGCCACTTTGGATTATCCTACTCTATATCCTCGGTCTGTACTCGCGAGACGTCTATGAATACCGGCCAAAAGAATTCGGTCGTCTCATTATTGCCGCTACCTTCGGCATCCTTATTATGATTGCCGTCAGCTTCTTTGCCTCGACACCAATCTTCCCGGCTAAACTTGTCGCCGTCTATGCTTTTGGTATTAGCTTTATATTACTTGCTTCGATTCGAACTATCGTAAAACATATTCGTCTTATGCTTCTTGACCATGGCCGTGGTGCGTTAAAGCTCGTTATTATCGGCAATAGTCCCGCCACACTTAGCTTGTCCGAGTATATTGCTGGCAATCCACGCTCGGGCTATGTCATTACTGGTGTCGTAGCTAATAACCAATACATCACACCAGCTCTTGCAACGAAAAAATTCACTTCTCTAACACAGGCATTATTAAAAGACGCCTCTCCGGATGTCATTATTCAGACCGACGGCGCTCGTCAGGATGAGGTATACAAAGCGGCCGTCGACCACCACGCCGCCTACAAGTACGTCAGTGAACATCAGGCCTTATCAAGCTCTCGTAACACGATTGAAATTCTCAGTACTCTGCCTGTCATCAACGTCACGACAACGCCTCTTATCGGCCATGGCCGCGTCACGAAACGCCTCCTTGATCTTTCTATGGGTCTGCTGATTCTTCTAGTCACCTCACCGTTCATGATTATCATTGCGCTAATCGCTAAACTTGCCGAGCCGCGCGCACCAATATTTTTCAAGCAAAAACGCCTATCGCGTTTCAACCAGCCTGTTTATATTTATAAGTTTCGCACGATGAAGCAAGAATTCTCGGGAATGAGTCCTGAGGACGCGTTTGCTAAAATGGGCAAGCCTGAATTATCAGAAGTATACCGAGCCAATGGCGACCAGCTTGATAAAGATCCGCGCGTAACTGCGTTTGGTCGTTTCCTGCGAAGCACGAGCCTTGATGAGTTACCCCAACTATTTAACGTTCTTCGGGGCGATATCAGCCTCGTAGGACCGCGTGCACTCGTACCGTCAGAACTAAGTCAGTATCCAAACAAGAGCCTTATCCTAAGTGTTAAATCAGGCCTGACAGGACTAGCTCAAGTGTCTGGGCGCCGTAACATTAGTTTCGAAGATCGCCGCGCTCTTGATATCTACTACGTTCAAAACTGGACACTCCTGCTTGATATCCAAATCATTCTAAAAACAGCCTACTCTGTCCTTATGCAGCGAGGTGCTAAATAGTGCCAAAAGTAGTTAAGTCCCCAAAGATTGCAATTGTTCACGACTGGCTTTACGGTGGCGGGGCCGAGCATGTCGTAGAGCAGCTCCACCTACTCTACCCCAAGGCCCCAATCTATACTTCCTATTGTTCACCTGAATGGCGCAAAAAACTAGATAACGTCGTCGTAACCGGCTATCTACAATACTGGCCATTCGCTAAACTCCGCCGCTTCTTACCACTGCTTCGCCAGTGGTGGTTTAAAGGAATCGACCTCAAAGAATACGATATCGTCATTAGCAGCTCTGGCAACGGTGAAGCAAAGTTCGTCAAGACTGCGAGCACTACGACGCACATTTGCTATTGCCACATTCCTACGCATTTTTACTGGTCTAAGTATGAGGAGTACCTCAAAAACCCAAGCATGCGACCATATTGGCTTGTTCGCCTCGGTCTTCGCCTACTCGTAAAACCGCTGCGACGAAATGATTACGCAGCAGCTCAACACGTCGACCACTTTATTGCCAACTCAACACATACGAAAAACCAGATTAAACAGTATTACGACCGCAATAGCACGGTCATCTTCCCGCCTGTTAACACCGATAGGTTCTCAGTACTCGCTACTAAACGAGATAGGCTAACTACAGAAGCTCCCCGCTATATTGTCTGGGGGCGACACGTTCCTTATAAACGACTCGATCTTGTTATTGCTGCCTGTAACGAACTAGGATTGTCACTGACCGTACTTGGCTCAGGACCCGAAACGCCTGCCCTCAAGGCCCTTGCCGGACCAACGGTCACGTTCACTGGCCGTGTAAGCGACGAGGATCTAGCACGGCACATTCTTGAAGCCGATGCGTTTATTTTCCCCGCCGAAGAAGACTTCGGTATTGCACCAATCGAAGCTCTATCAGCTGGCCTGCCTGTTATCGCCTACAAAGCTGGCGGAGCGCTTGATTATATTCATGACGGCAGCAACGGCCTATTCTTCGAAGAGCAGACAACAGAGAGTCTCATCGAAGCCCTAAAACGACACTCTACTCTCACCTTCAATCCAAAAGTAATCTCAAAGAGTGCCGACACATTCTCGACGAAGCAGTTTAGCACTGCTATGGCTACATACGTTAATGGGATCACCGAGGAGTCTCGATCGTGAATATTGCCATAGATGCCCGCTTCATCAACTCCTCAACTGGTCGCTACATTGAGCGACTTATTACCTACCTTGAAAAAGTCGACCAGACCAACACCTACACTATACTCGTTCTCAAAAAGGATAAAGATTACTGGGGGCCAACAGCGAAAAACTTCAGAGTCGTCGTCGCTGATTACCCGCCACAATCATTCTCAGAACAACTCGGCTTCTTAATCTTTTTATACAAAGGTGGCTTTGATCTCGTTCATTTTTGCATGTTCAACCAGCCGCTTCTGTATTTCAAAAAACACATCACAACCGTTCATGACTTAACCATTCTCCGCACCTACAATAAGGATAAAAACTGGCTCATATTCCACATCAAGCAGTTCGTAGCACAGGCTGTCTTCTTTATTGTGAGTCGAACATCATCGCACATCATCACCCCGTCACAGTTTACGAAAGATGACTATCTTCAATTTTCAGGCATAAAAGAGTCGAGAGTTACCGTCACCTACGAAGCTGCTGATGCGCTACCCGCCCCATCGGAGCCATATCCATCTCTCATCGATACACAATTCATCCTTTACGTCGGACGTCAGCCTGATTATAAAAATATCAAGAACCTCATTTCCGCCCATCAGCTACTTCTTGAAAAGAATCCTGACCTTCAGCTCGTACTAGCCGGTAAAATCGACAAAGCCGCACAGACAAATATTGACTGGGTGCGCGACAATAACTTCAAAAATATTGTCTTTACCGGATTTATTAGCGACCAGACACTTGCATGGCTCTACCAGAACTGCCAAACCTACGTCTTCCCGTCATTCATGGAGGGCTTCGGGCTCCCAGGGCTTGAGGCAATGGTCGAAGGCGCTCCCGTTGCAAGCAGTAATGCGAGCTGTCTGCCGGAAGTATACGGTGATGCCGCCCAATATTTTGATCCGTCTAATCCCCAGGACATGGCTCGTGCTATCGATCTGTTCCTACAATCACAGACACTGCGTGCCGATTTCATTACACGTGGCAAGAATCATGCGACCAGCTACTCATGGCGCCGCATGGCCGAGCAGACTCACACTCTTTACCAAAAAGTAATGACAAAAAAATCATGACAAGTACCTCTCCCCGCATCGTTGTCGTCTATGACCGATCGGTAATTTCCAGCAGCGACAGCCATGTGCTTACTGGACTACACGTAGCGTTCCCGGAAGCCACGCTATATCGCTCGCCAATTATTAAATCGAGAATTACGAGGGCGATTCATCGTCTTTTTCCAAAGCAGCAAATCAATTGGTTTAAAGACTTAGATCTATCATCATTTAATATCATCATTTCATACGGCAGCAAGGCGAAGCACATCGAAAAAACACGCGACGGCCAGCTTCACATTCACTATACCCATGGCACAGCTATCGAGCCTGCTCTGCAAAATATAGATATCAAGGCAGCTCAAGCAATAGACGTCTTTATTGCCGCCTCAATAGAAGCCCAGCAGATCATCAAGGCGCACTACGATCGACCAGCGACTATTGTGAACCCGCCGATTGACATAAATCTGTTCGAACCCGCCCGAGAACGAGATAATTATTACGTCGTCATCGATAGTCAATTACCTGATAGCCAGATCAATCTTGCGATAGACAGTGCATCAAAACTTGGTATTAGGCTAAGAATCCTTACTCCTGCGGATAGCGAGGCTACACTTCGTGCTGCGCTTACTAGTGCTAAAGGGTATATATCGCTACGTGCAGTCGATTTTGATACGACGCAAGTTGAAGCACTTGCTGCTGGCGCATTTCTTGTCGCCTACAGCCCTTATGCTTCTACTGATATCGTTCAAGATAATGAAACCGGTGTTCTATTCCAAGAATTAAATACCGAAGCACTAACTAGCGCTCTTAAAACTGCCGAGATAAGAGCATCGCTCCCGGGCACACTCCGCCGCAAAGCAAAACGCTTTGACATCGGCTTATTCCGTACTAAGCTGCGTAAAATCGTACACGATATTTCAGCTTAATATAGTTGTTATAATAACATTATTGTTCTATTTACATTATAGAGTATTGTTGTTATGCTTATGGCCATACACAGAGGTGTAATAAATAAGACTGTCGCCACCACAGACCGTCTTCATACAACCCGCAAGGAGCGATAGACAAACATGAGTTTACATATGGTGGCAAAACACTCAACCGGGGTGTTTCATATTAACAGTTACGACCTCAGGAGAGCTGGACTATGGCTAGTAGCCTTTGTCCTAATTCTGACTACTTTTGCTCAAGTCCCAGTACCTTCAGCCAACGCAAGCGTTGCCCTGTATGACCAAGAATCGGCAAACGGCATAGGTAGCCGCTCGGTCATCGCGGGCGTTGCGAATAGCTACGCACTTGATAGTGCGGGTAATATATTTGCTCCTGTATTTATCGGTAATTATAGTTTTATAAGAAAATTTGCCCCTGACGGAAGTTTCATTAAGGATATTCGACACACCACCCTCCTTGCCGCACATCAAACAGCCCAATATGGTCGCCTTGCCGTCGACAACAACGATATTTTGTACGCGTTTGATAGCAGTTCAAATCTTCAGAAGTTTGACAATAATGGTAATTCTTTAGGAACAGTACCTGGCATTAATTACAGCGGTGCATATATCATTTTTGATCACGATAATAATTTTTACGTCAGCCACCCGAGTGCCCATAAAATATACAAATATAATACGTCCGGTACACTTCTTGCCACCCGAGGAACAACTTCCGGCAGTGCCGACGGTCAGTTTGCAACTCCAAGAGACATAGCGATTGATTCGAATAATAACCTTGTCGTTTCCGATAGTGGGAATTATCGTATTCAAATACTGAGTAGTACTGGCACATTTATACGAAAATTCGGCCAACGAAACACTGGCATCACATGTCCAACGCAGCCATCACTAGATAATGTTGCCGGTATTACCCTTGATGAACAAGACACTATTTACGTAGCCGCCCAGAGCCCATGGTGCTCAACCCACATTCTTACTTTTGATATCAACGGTAATTACCTTGGACTCCAAGAACGAGGCATTCGTTCCTCGTCACTCTTAACCGGCCCTGACAATACTATTTATGCAATGGAGCCAGGGGTTAATATCACAACGGCAATCAGCCGCTATACTACAGCCGGCGTCAAAATTGGAGGTACATTAGTATCTGACCCTTCCACTCTGACAAAACCAACCGATGTCGCTCAAGATTCAAATGGCAATTATTACGTTGTTGACTACCAGTATGGCCGAGTCATGAAGTATGATTCTAATTTCAATTATCTACTCAGCTTTGGGAGTAAGGGTACGGCCGACGGGCAATTTGACAGCGCTCAAGGCATTGCAATTGATAGTAACGATAATGTATATGTTGCCGACTACTGGCTCAATAGAATCTCAAAATTCACGACTAACGGCGTATTTGTAAGTAAATTTGGCACCAGCGGATCAGCTGATGGGCAGTTTAATCGAATCAGACACATAAGTGTACGTAGCGACAATACACTTGCCGTACTAGATGGTATCATTTCTGGTCGTGTTCAGATCCTTGATTCAAATGGAACCTTCCTCTCAAAACTCACTCCGCCTAGCCAGGTTGAGTCATTCGCACTAAAAAGCGATGACTCAATCACGATACTATCGGCCAATGATACCCTTCGTACTTACGACAAGAATGGTGTATATCAAAATAACCAAGTATCATCGACACTTTACGATAGTGCTTCATCGACCTTATTCTATACTCAGACTATTTTCTATGATAAATTTGATAATCTTCATGGACTTGGACGACCTGGCTCAGATCCTAACTACGCACCTATGTCGGTTGCGCGCATTAATTTAACTAATCCGGATCTCCCGAAATTCAAGATCATCCTTGTTCGGCCAAGCTACGAATATTACGGCCCTGATATGCGCATGATCTTTACAGACACAAATCAGTTGCTTTTAGCCGATCGTAACGCAAACTATGTGCGCGTCTTTAATCCATCAACAATTCTTGATGCAGCAGGCGCTCCGACTGGCTTAACGCTTGACTCGACTGCACCTGCATCAGCTTCTCTCTCATGGACAGCGCCTGCGTCGGCTGGTCCAATTATTGGCTACAAGATAGAATACAAGCCAACAAATCATGGCTCATGGGTCACTTCACCTACCGTAGCAACAACATCGACCACGTTAACAGGCCTTCTTGCTGATACGTATGATATTCGTGTTAGCACTCTCAATGAGGCAGGATTAAGTACGCCGATTCAAATATCAGATATTGCCATCTCTGGTCCGTATGAATTCAAGCAAAAGATTGATACGCAAGATAATGGCTGGATTCACGGCATGACATTTGACAGTAACGGCAAACGTTACGAAAGTGATTATTATAACGATCAGATTAATGTCTATAGCGCCGACGGCACGTTCGAACGAACAATCGGATCACCCGGAAGTAGTGATGGCCAAATGTATTCGCCAAAAGCCTTGGCAATCAGTAATGACAATAAACTATACGTTTCTGATTATGGGAACGACCGTATATTAATATTTGAACTCGATGGCACCTTCGTAGCTACATTTGGACAATACGGCCTTGGTGACGGCCAGATAAGCAGCGTAACTGCCATGGAATTTGATAGTAACAACAACCTCTATCTCGTCAACAGTTACGAAAGCATCCAGAAACTGACCAAGGATGGTATATTTATAGAACGCGTCGCCACTGATTCAATCGCTCCGACAGGTATCGCCCTTGATAATGATGGAAATATGTATGTTGCCAATAGCTCATACGATAGTGACCATGGCATCACTAAGTACAACTCATCGGGCGTACGCACCCTTCACTTCGGCGGCGAAGGTGAAGCAAATGGTCAAACCTATGACATGTACGGACTCATCGTTAACCCTTCGGGACAAATCATTGTTAATGACCCATACAACAACCGCCTTCAATTATTCAATCCCGACGGAAGTTTTGCAACAGCCTATGGACGAGGCTATGGCTATACAGGAGAATACCTAACGTTCGACGAACCTGAGACTATCGTCCAGGCGGCTAATGGTGATATTTATATTCCAAATGGCTGGAGTCCATACACTCAAGTACTTTCGTACACCGGTGCGTCTATGCCACCTTCAAATACCGCCCCGTCTACTCCCCAGAATGTCGTCGCTAACACTGCCACACCAAACGAATTAACTATTGATTGGACAGCACCCATAAGTGACGGTGGCAGCGCTATTACAAATTACCTTCTTGAATACAAAAAGGTAAGTGATCCAACATGGACAAGCATAAGCGTTGCCGCACCAGCTACGATACATACCATTTCACCTCTCGGTGCAGACAACTACCAGATCCGCATAACGGCAGTAAACTCTGTCGGAGCAAGCACGACGACAACACTTCTATCGGCAACCGTTGCCCCTACTGCACCCCTAACGCCAACTCCTTCAACGCCTATTACTAATACACCCGTAGCGGCACCTTCATCGCCAGTAGTGCCTGGCGTTGCAACTACTCCAAAAACCCCAACGTCGCCTCCAAGCAGCAATGTACAGTCTCAATCTGAAGATAGCCATGACAATGGGCCTTCTTCACAACCACAATCAGTTCAAGCGGTCGAAGAATCAAACCCAGGTCAAGTACTTATAACATGGCAGCCTCCTGCTAGCGGCAGTCCGTCATCGTACGTGATTGAATATCGCGACGCCTCCATTCCAGCAAGTGACACGACGACTCCATGGAGACAAATTCTTCAAACGACTTCAGATCAACATTCGGCAACCATTGCACTACCAGCTGGTGAATATACCGTTCGTGTCGCAGCACTCATGCCAGGCGATACGGTAAGCCGAGTAATCCTTGGTACAGCCAGGGTTAAGGTGGCAAAAGCCATTACTGAGAGTGACGGCACCTCATTCACCCCAGTTAGTACTGAGTCTACTGATAATATAGTGCGCAATTTGATTGTCGCCTGTACCGCACTGCTAGCTATTGCTGCCTTCTTTATCATCCTTATTATCTGGAAAAAACGCCGCAACAAAGCACACGCTACAACAGTGCAACTACCCCCTCGGCACTGGTCGTAGTAACACTTATGCTTTATACTTAAGGCAATATGAAAGCAAAACAAACAGGTTTCACGATCGTTGAACTAATTGTCGTCATTGTCATTATTGGTATACTAGCGGGAATTACCATCGTGGCATACAACGGGATTCAAAATAACGGATATGACACATCCGTGAAGTCAGACTTAGCTGCCGCCTCAAAAAAGCTTGATATATTTTATGGTGACAATTCGGTTTTCCCGTCAAACGCCACCGATCTTGAAACGATGAAGCTAAAGACTAACCCTTCTAGCTTCAATACGTCCCGTGTCCTCAACTTCAGCTACTGTGCGACGAGTGATCGTCGCGGTTACGCCATAGGAGCAATTAGTAGATCAGGAAAGCAGTTTTACATTACGTCCAATGATGGTGTAAAAGAATACCCAAGCAGTACTGTGAACGATGGAAACCAAGCCAATCTTGCCAACTCATGCTCCGACCTCCTAACTGGTGCGGTACGTCTTGTCGCCGGCTACTACAATGCAGACACAACGACTGGACCGTGGCGCCAATGGACGAAGGGCGGAAACTAATGAAAAACCAGACACGACCCGGCTTTACTATTGTTGAACTCCTCATTGTTATCGTAGTGATTGGCATCCTGGCAGCGATTACGATCGTGGCTTATAACGGCATTCAAAACCGCGCAAAAATTAATCGAGCACAAAGCGATATCGCCTCACTCGTCAAGGCAATCCAAGTGGCTCGGATCAATACAGATAAACCACTGACCCAAATCACGGGCAGCACAGATTCTCGAAGCACAAAGGCCCTCGCTGATGCGGCGCTTGACGCCATAGCAGCGGCGAGTAATACCAGTCTTGCTGGCCTTAAGTCGGGGGACCCATGGGGAAACTGGTACAGAATTGACGAAAATGAAAAAGAATTCGGCAACACCGATTGCCGTCTAGATGTCATACAAATATTAGGTCAGAGCATATCGGCGCAAGTGCCACTATCCCAATCACCATGCGTATAACACCTACTTCACTCTATCAATTACGCGGACAGCGAGGCTTCACGATCGTAGAGCTTCTGATCGTGATTGTTATTATTGGGATCTTAGCTTCGATCACTATCGTTGCATACAATAATATTCAGCAGCGAGGCCGTGACACAAAGCGCAAAGATGATGTATCTAAGATAGTACGAGCGGGTAAGCTATGGCTTGTTGATAGCGGTAAACAGTTCACGGAGATGAGTGGAGGCTCAAGCGGCTCTGCGGTCGGTTGGTTTGATGGTCCCTATTCACCATATCCGTCTGTAAAATCCGTCCTCATGACCGCCGGCTATCTTAGTGATGGCGTCACCGATCCGATCAACACGAAGACCGGCACTGTCTACTCCTATATGATCGCACCCTGCATAGATAGCGATACGGGAACGCGGGTTATTTTGGCGAAGCTTGAGACACCGCCCGCCGAAACACTCAGCCAGCAACTTGGCGTGACGTGTACAAATTCAAATTACACCACGTACACATCTGCTACCTACGGCATGAACTACGGCCGTCTCATTAACGGTAACTAATCGCGAGTTGACCCTATTTCGCTTATGCTTCATACTTCTAGGCAGTAATGTCGACTATTCTACCCTCTTCTCAAACATCTTTACGCAGTGGCTTCACCATCGTCGAGTTGCTAATCGTGATTGTCATTATCGGTATTCTGGCGGCGATTACAATTGTTGCGTATAACGGTATACAAAACAGAGCCCGCAACCAGAGTATGGTTAGCGCAGCGTCTCAGATTTATAAAGGAATTTCACAGTACGTACTTGATAATGGCGCCTACCCAACGTCGAGTAATGTATCATGTGTCGGTAGCGGCTACCCAGTTGATAGCACCGGGTTATGCTGGTCTGGTCAATCAAGCCTATCGGCAAATACGCTCCTCGCTCCGTACATGAGTAATATTCCAAGCCCTCCGATGGAGAAGATTGGCGGACTTGCTCGTGGTATCCTCATCAATACCAGTAGTCGGGTGCTCGAGTATACTATTACTGGTTCGACCACATGCCCTTCAATCGGCGCCCGAGCATCTGCACCGACCGCTTTTTCAGATGGCAGTATGTGGTGTCGAGCCATACTGCCAGACCTCTAAATACCCTCATCTTGTACTTGCCATCGAGATATCGATAGGCCATACTTATGCTTATAATGCGTCAAAAACAAACAGGCTTTACTATTGTCGAACTGCTGATTGTGATTGTTATTATTGGTATCCTCGCAGCGATCACGATTGTTGCGTATAACGGTATCCAAAACAGAGCCCGTGTAGCTGCGCAAAGCTCAGTGCTGTCTCAAGCGTCAAAAACCGCCCACACAAGCTTTCTTGCAAAGGGCGCTTACCCAGCGGCCAGCGCATTGCCGACAAACTCTGGTATTTCCCTTGATATCTCGAGCGACGCAGCAACAGAAACGTTTTGTATCACCGCGACAGGTACAAACTATTCAGCAAAAAGCATCAACCAAACAGGTACAGTGAGCGATGGACCATGCGATGGACATTCC
This sequence comes from Saccharimonadales bacterium (SeqCode), assembly GCA_049295575.1. Taxonomy (GTDB): domain Bacteria; phylum Patescibacteriota; class Saccharimonadia; order Saccharimonadales; family Saccharimonadaceae; genus UBA6022. Next base: position 100,199 of record JBAQQX010000001.1, on the reverse strand, counting down.
GGCGGAGCAACCTATTGCCCGAATAGCTCATACGTTAATATCAATGGCTACTTCTGTGATGGCACCGTCAACAGCGTCGCATCCCAACACACCAATGCAGTAAAACTTGACGCATCTACTTCTCCTATACCTGCAGGTGCACCTGGTTCATTTGTCGGGCGTCAGGCATCACGAGACAACTTAGGGTCAATCAGATTTACCGCGACTGCCGGAGAAGTCTACTGTGTGTCCGGCTGGGCAAGTACCGTAACCTCGACAGTCCAGCATCGACTTGGTGTCCATTTTCAAGGATCATACGGAAACACATGGCTCGGTACAGGAGCGAGTGCCGATAGTGCTCGCAATACATGGGTGAAGATATCTGGCTGCGTCACAGCGCCTGCCGGGACAACATCTGGTGCACTATGGACACAAAACGATGGCACACCGGGCGGAAGCGCCGATGCCTATTGGTACCAAACAGCGATTATCCTTACGAAGCAATAGTGCTATAATCGTAAGCACTATGAATATGCAAAAACAAACAGGCTTCACTATTGTTGAACTCCTTATTGTTATTGTCATTATCGGCATCTTGGCGGCCATTACATCAGTCGCTTATAACGGTATCCAGGAGCGCGCCCGTCAACAAAAAATACAGACAGACCTCACCGCAATCGAAAAAGCCATCTTCACTGCACGGATTAATGAGAGCGCTGTTATCGGTGCTATCACATCAAATTACGGTACTGGTGGAGTATGTGCTGGCGCTGGAGCGGGTACCGACCTGGCAGCGCTACCAAAGACTCATGCCTGCTGGACACAGTATATTCAAACTCTCAACGTCATTAGCGACAAAAGCGGAATGAATATCCGTAACCTGATAGATCCATGGGGGCGCCCGTATGTTATTGACGAAAATGAACTAGAAGGAGGGCCTACAAATTGCACAAAGGATTACATTGGTGCGTACGCCATCCCGCTTAATGGCTGGGCTCGAATGAGTGGAACAAATCGCAATATTGCCAACTACGCACAGAATTGCCTGTAGGAATAAATAGCATGAATACAAAACAAACTGGATTTACAATCGTTGAGCTCCTGATCGTCATTGTGATAATCGGCATTCTTGCTGCTATTACGATCGTGGCCTACAATGGCATCCAGGAGCGCGCCAACTACTCTGCCTATAAGTCAGATATCGGCTCAATTAACAAAGCAATCCTTCTCTACTACGCTGACAACGGCGCCTATCCTGGTAATAATGCAGCTAGCGGCACCTGCTGGACGAATGGATCAACGGTTGATTTCATTTCTGGACTCGTCCCAAAGTATCTCGCCAAAACACCAGTCACACCGAATGCATCTGCCGGTAACTACTACGCCTACTGTTTCACTACTGGTGGCACTGAATATAAACTCATCCGTCTTGTTAGTAGCCCTGCAACCCTGCCGGCAATTGAAGCAACAAACAATCCAGCGATTGACACCATCCGACCAACGCGAGGCTGGGCTGTCTGGTCGGCCGGAGGTGCAAACTTATAATGGAACGGACTCGTAGTAGCGGCTTTACTATTGTCGAACTTCTTATTGTCATTGTCATCATTGGCATATTGGCATCGATTACGATTGTGGCCTACAACGGCATCCAGGAACGTGGTCGTGTCTCATCAGGTAAAGCCTTTGCCGCACAGCTTGCTCGTCGAGACCTAACTCAGGCAGCCGCTTTCTGGCAGATGGATGAATGTAGCGGTGCGACTATAAATAGCCAAACAGGTGATATTGTCACCGGTCAAATCACTCCAACACCCCTATGGTCAACCGACACCCCAAGCGGCAGCGGCTGCTCCCTCCAGCTTAACGGTAGTACCCGCGTCACGACACCTGTACAGTTGGCCGCAAATTATTATTTAAAGAGTGCGTGGATTAAACTTTCTGTATGTGCAGGAAATAATAATATTATCTCCTCTCCCGATTCAACCACAGGAACGGATGTTCCGCTGTATGCACCAAACTGTCGATTACAAGCAGGCCACAGTGGAAACTATGGCCGCATACAATCACCCAATACGCTCACTGCAAATAAGTGGTATCATGTTGCTGTCGAGTTCAAAGATGGCACCTATACCCTCTACGAGGATGGAAAATCTGTTGCGACGACTACTGGTCACCCGGCCGTTACGCTCGGAGACCCTGGCGTCAACATCGGCGCCCACCGGACGGGTAGCTTTATGACCGGTCTGATCGATGACGTCCTTATTGTCGCCCGTTAGTTCATCGATAGGGGATCGGCCCGTACTAATCTTATGAACCCTCCTATTGCCGTTATGGCATACCTATAGGCAATACAGTGATATAGAGTCATAAACACGCTTATTGCTAAACTCCTTATGCTATACTTTTAGGTAGTTATGTGGGCAAAACAACAGACACAACAATCAGGCTTTACTATCGTCGAACTTCTTATTGTCATTGTGATTATCGGTATCTTAGCGGCGATCACTATTGTTGCCTATAATGGCATCCAAGACAGGGCCAAAGACACCACTATCCAAAGTGATCTTGCAAACTTCGCCAAAAAAATCGAAGCCGCTCGTGTTGATACGAGTGACGGACTTTACCCTGCTGCGCCAACAGCCGCCATGGACATTAGTGCAACCGAAAGTGTTTACTCTGTTAACCGTAATAACTGGTACTACTGCCCGAGTACCGACCGGACACAGTACGCCCTTGGTGTTGCTCGAACAAGCGCCGGTGCCGGCTATTACATGTCGTCGGTGAATGGACTTCAGGTAGGCGCCAATGTTAATGATGGCACAACGTGTCCTATTGTTGGACGCGTCAGTGGGTCAACTATGGGATTCGCATGGAATGGAACAACAGGAACATGGTCATCATGGGTAAAATAAGCACTCTCACAGGTAAGACTCGCCACCCTCGCTCTTCAGGGAACGGCTTTACGATCGTTGAGCTACTGATCGTGATCGTTATTATAGGCATCTTGGCAGCGATTACTATCGTTGCCTATAATGGCATCCAAAATCGCGCCCGCGATGCGCAGCGAAAATCAGACCTATCTCAAATTGCCAAAGCGCTGCAGATGTATAAACTCGATAACGGCAGTTACCCTAGTATAAGTAGCGGCTGCGCATCAGGATCATCCGGCAATGGCAACGGCTACTTCAATTCCGTCTATGGTGGCACGACGAAATCGATTGGTCGATGCTTAGTTGACGACGGCAAACTCACAGCCGAGCTAAAAGACCCAAGTGGCTCACTTTCTTGTAGTGGAACAACCTGTCACACCTACATGTTCTACGTCTGTGCGGCAGGAGCTTTTATTATGGCCAATCTTGATTCAGTTCCCCATGACGGGACTGGCAGTGATGGTACCTGTACCTCGACCTGGGATACCGACTATGGCATTAATTACTTTGTGAAGGTTAGCTAATGAACCAGCGTGGCTTTACGATTGTCGAACTCCTGATTGTCATCGTTATCATCGGTATCTTAGCTGCGATTACTATTGTTGCCTATAATGGCATTCAAAACCGAAGCTATGACACATCGATTCAAACGGATCTCAATAATGTCGCCAAGAAGATTCAACTTGAAACGATTAATAACGGCGACACAGTCCCTATGCCAACGGCCAGCATGGGTATTAAGGTATCAAAATCAGCTTTCTCAACAACACAGAACACGATGTACTTTTGCAAAAACGACGGCACTAACCAGTTTGCTCTAGCTGCGAAGTCCCGTTCAGGGAAGACCTATAAGTATGTTTCCTCGACCAGCGTCACCGAGAGTCCAACTAACCTCTACGGTGCCGACACCTGTGGCCTGATTGGTCTTACCTGGTCGGGAGCATATGGATCAGTTGGCTACGATCAAGTAAACAACATATGGGCCTCATGGATAAACTAATGGACTACACTAAACACTACCGACGTACACCTAAGCAAGGCTTTACTATCGTCGAACTACTGATCGTCATCGTTATTATCGGTATTTTGGCGGCGATTACGATTGTTGCCTATAACGGTATCCAAAACCGCACCAACGATACTGCTGTGCAGGCTGACCTACGCAATCTCGCAATGAAGATCCGTGAACTTGAAGCGATTGATGGTACCGTGCCGGTCGCCGCTGGCAGTTCAGGCATCACCGGTCTTGCTAAATTCCCTGTTACGCGAGGTTCGTATGCAACGACGAGTCACAACCTCTACTACTGCGTCGGTACGATTAACGGCAGAACAGAGTTTGCCGTTGGTGGACTGAGTAAATCTGGTAACAAATTCATGCATAGTTCAACCTCGGGTGCCGCTACCTATACCGGCGCATGGACGAATAGTACTAATATCTGCCCAGGACTTGGCTTCGCGACCTATACGTTCGGCTATGGCTACGACGTTTCGTCGAACGTATGGTTTAGCTGGACACAGCAGTAATGTCACAGCTACCTACATCTCGATCAAAACAACGTGGTTTCACGATCGTTGAGCTTTTGATCGTCATCGTCATTATTGGTATCCTCGCCACAATTACAATTGTTGCATATAACGGCATCCAGGAGCGTAGTCGGATCAGCTCCGTCAACTCTGCCCTTGGCCAGGCGCGCAAGAAACTTGCTACCTATCAAGTAGACAATCCAGACACCTATCCGGCAGACAAGGCAGCACTTGGAGTACTGGGTATCAAAGACACCGATTCACTTACCTACCAGTATACCCGCATTGCCGGTCCGCCAGACACCTACTGCCTCACTGCTACAAACGCTACGACATCATATAAGATTAGCTCGACGACCAGTGCTGCAACCACAGGAGGCTGCGCTGGCCACGGCCAGGGCGGCGTTGCTGCTGTCACGAACGTCGTCGCCAACCCAAGCTTTGAGACCAGTACGAGTCTATGGAGTCCTGCAGGTGACCAGGGGAGTCCAACTATTGCACGCGCTCCGACTGGCCCAACTGGCAGCTACCACCTCACTGTGTCAAAAGCCGCTCCTGTCGGCAGCGCTCAGGTAAACTATATACATAATGGCGCGACAGCTAACACTACCTACTTCCTCGGCTTTTGGGCCTGGGCGGATAGTGCCGGTACTGCCAACGTACAGCTAGCACGTAATAACATTGGATTTTCACCTTTTATCAACCTTAACCTGGCACTGACGACCACCCCAACCTTTTTCTCTGCAACAGGTGTGTCGCCTGCTGACACATCACAACTGCGCCTACGAATCACACCCAAAACCGATGGTCTCACTACTCACTACGACGGCTTTATTGTCGTAGAGGGCTCGACCATGACAAGTTATGCTGACGGCAACTCGACTGATTGGGCATGGAATGGTAGCCAAGATAACTCAAGCTCAACAGGACCAGCTAAATAATGAACTACTTACCGGCAGTGCGCCAAGCTCGGTCTGGCTTTACGATCGTCGAGCTTCTCGTCGTGATTGTCATTATTGGTATTCTCGCCGCTATTACTATCGTGGCCTATACCGGCATCCAAAACCGTGCTAAAGAGAGTGCGCTTAGATCAGATCTCGCTATCGTCGCCAAGAAAATGGCGTCAGATAACGCTCTTGCTGGTAGTTATGCGCTGACGGCCGGCGCGGTTGATAGTGGCAAAGGCCTGCCGGCAAGTGGCAGCGGAACGACGTACCAATACCAGAGCACCGGCTCAACCTACTGTATTACCGGCACAAATGGGACGATGTCATTTAAGATTAGCGATGCCGCCACTAGCCCGAACCAGGGCGGCTGCCCCGGAGATGGTGTTGGCGGGGCGAGTGCTGTCACGAACCTTGCAATTAATCCAAGTGGTGCCGTTAATGCAAATTACTGGTCAACGAATAATGCCGGTGCCTCGATTGCACGCGATGGTACGTCGACACGTCCTGGCTCACTCACGACTGGCAGTATCCGAACAACCTTCAGTGCGACCGTTTCTATGTCAACGCAGCTGTGGGACGGAACAGCTACACCGCTTGTTCCAGTTGTTACCAACGACTCCGTCACGACTTCTGCCTGGGCGCGATCATCGGTCGCCGGCCGAACCCTCCGTGTTGCTCACCGCTGGCGCACCAGTGCCCTCGCCCAAGTAACCGAGATTGCCTCATCTCCAGTTGCACTCTCGACCGGCTGGACACAGGTATCCTTTACCGCTACGGCACCGGCCAATGCTGTCTACGACCATATTTCTTTCTACTTTGACGGCCAAGCGGCTGATGTCTGGTGGCTCGATGATGTCATGGTAACAAAAGGGGCCACAAGTTCAAACTACGCCGACGGTAGCACACCTAACTGGATCTGGGGCGGGAGTCCCCACAACTCAACCTCAACCGGACCAGCCGTTTAGTAAGGCGCGCGTAAATAGTTGATATACTTGATATAAGCATGAGCACTACAAAAAAGACTACTGGCTTTACTATCGTTGAACTCCTCATCGTCATTGTTATTATCGGTATCCTTGCTGCGATTACTATCGTGGCTTACAACGGTATTCAGCAACGAGCCGGCAATTCGCAGCGCATCGCAGCCGCCAAGGAATGGGTTAAGGCTATCAATGCCTATGCTGCAGTTAATCAGAAATACCCGAACACCAGCGGTACCTACTGCATCGGCGAAACTAATATAACTGATTTTGACATCAATCCAGATGCCGACTGTGGCGTGTCAGATAACCTCAAACATGATTACAACACCACCTTCAATACGAATACAAAAACCATCACCTCTCGCCTCCCAGAATTCCCCGGGAAGCCAGTCCAGCTCACCGCAACTGCAAAGGGAATGGGCATGCTCTGGCGCAGCGAAATCTACGATCCGAGCGGCGAAAATATCGCCAATGTCCCGACACTCATCTACTTCCTTGAAGGTGCCGATCAAGACTGCGTGCTCGGACCATTAGTCACACCGTATGGTGGCGGTAACTTTGTTAAAACAACCGCTAAAAACTCCTACTCCAGCGTCGGCACTGCTTGCCGCGTCATGCTCAGCGACCCAACCAAGCTATAGCCAAAATAAGAAGCATAAGCTATTTGTTTTTGTTTACACTCCTATCGTCTATACTAAAAGAACATATGGGCAAAGCACAAAAACAATTAGGCTTCACGATCGTCGAGCTCCTCATCGTCATCGTGATCATCGGCATCTTAGCTGCGATTACTATTGTTGCCTATAACGGCATCCAAAATCGTGCTCATAATTCAAAGCGCGCTTCAGACCTCAATAACATATCAAAATCCCTCGAAGTACTATACGCAACCGATAATCAATACCCGTTACTCGTCAGTACTGGCGTCGGCGGAACGACCACCTGCTTAAGCACGCCTGGATGGAACTGCTGGGGATATACCGATGCGACTCGTTTCATTCCCTCAACGTATCTCGGCACAATGCCACAAGATCCAGCATTTTTTGACAGCCAAGCATGTAATTATCCAAATGGCTTTGGCACTCGCGCCTACTACTACGCAGTACGAGCAGACCGCCAAGGTTACATTCTCGGAACCTATATGCCTAATCTGTCGACGAGTGATGCAAACTATATCGCACCAGCTGCACGAGGTTGTGGTTCATTCATGAACTGGGCGATACAAAAGAACTGGCCATAAGCAGCTATACGGATAACAAGACAATCTGCTATTGCAGCGATCAACCAGTACTCCACATGAACGACTGTTTCCATCCTGCGGCAACGGCACCTACTTTGACCTGTCTATGTTGATACGATATACTTATGCTAAACATGTGGGTAAAACAAAAACAATACAATGGCTTTACTATTGTCGAACTCCTGATCGTCATTGTCGTCATTGGCATCCTGGCTGCGATCACCATCACCGCTTATAATGGTATTCAACAACGAGGCCGCGACGCCGAGCGCACCAGTGATGTTAAGCAGCTTAAAAAAGCCCTTGAGATGTTTTATGCTGAGAAAAACTACTATCCGAGTGTTGGTGACGTCACTAATGCGACTTTTCGCGCAAATACGCTTAAGATTCCAGAGGGCATCGTCACTCCTCCGGGTCAAACCGGCACTATTAGCTACTGCTGGGCGGCAACTCCTAGTAACTACTGCTACGTCGGACGGGCGGCAACCGGCGGCTCATTTGACTGCGGTACGGTCGGCGAACAATGCGTTGGCTACACGATAAGCTACCGGCTCGAATCAGACCCAAACAACCGAGTCGACGAGCGTAGCCTCGTCTGGCAGTAATCCACAGCTTATCCACAAGGAGCCGTCGTAGCCGAATCTGTTATTTGATGGTATAGTTATATTTAGAGCGTCTTACTTTGACGCTATTTGTTTGTAGAGACACCCTCCTTCTAATAGAAACGAGTCGCTATATGCCTCGCATTATATCGCCCCTTGATAACTCCATTAAACTCCCGACACTTCAACGTGCCTTTTTGGACCATCTCGGCCTCATCGCCGTGCCCTCAATCGGTGAAGAGGCCTCAGAGCTGCTTCCTCCGGAAGGAGAACGGACATTCAAACGTCAACTCTATCTCCTGTCGCCCCTATGGGACACTGAGACAGTCCGCTACAAAGAGCTGATCGCCAAATACGGTGGCCGCGAGCCCTACCGGCTCATGGCTATCCTTGAGTTCAGCGACGTCTATTCCCAAGGTTTCAGCATGACAATCTTTGGCAAAGATATTGAACGTACAATGAACAAGAAGATTCGCCGTTTCTCGGCCATGCTTGATGGCAACGGCTGTCCACCGTTCAATGCCGAGCTACACGACGAACCCCACTTCGTGCCAAGGTAGAAAACACAGGAGGAGTCTCCAAACAATGCCCCGAGCGATCAGTCGCTCGGGGCATTCTTCCTATCTAGACTGCTGCTGACATACTACATACAGCAAAAGATAAGCACAGCCAATATGGTATACTTTTAGGTAGTTATGTGGGCAAAACAAAAACAAACACAGCCAGGCTTTACTATTGTCGAACTCCTCATTGTTATTGTTATTATTGGCATCTTGGCAGCGATCACCATCGTTGCTTATAACGGTATCCAGGAGCGGGCGCGTAGTTCAGCAGCTAAGTCATTATTAGCGCAGGCAAATAAGAAAGTTATGGCGTATCAGGCATCTGAAGGCAGTTATCCGACCGACCTAACGACAGCCGGAGTATCTGATCCAAGCAACTTACAGTATAGCGTGAATAATAGCAGTAACCCCGCGAGCTACTGCTTGACTGCAACTAATGGCTCTCTTTCATATTTCCAGGGCACGAATCAGTCTACTCCACAGAGTGGTGGCTGCGCCGGGCATGGGCAAGGCGGAATGGGAGCAATCACAAATTTAGCAATAAATCCTTCGCTTGAAACCACTACCTCAAATTGGGGACACTACCTCGCCGGAGGAGCAGCCACAGCCAGTCGTCTGACAACTGGGGGCTATAGTGGATCTGGTTTTTACCGCATGACATGGACAGCAGCAACGACAGCAGTGAGCGGTGGATTCTACCCAGTAAATATGGGTTCAGGCAACCTAACTGCCGATAATACATACACCGCAAGTGTGTGGGTACGATCGAGTAAGAACCAGACAATGCGCCCACAGCTAACGTTTCGTAACGCAGCAAACACCACTGTTGGTACAACTATCAATGGAGGCACGGTATCCGTCCCCGCAAATACATGGACTCAACTCAGTATCTCGGGTGTTGCACCCGCTACTTCAAATTCAGCACTCATGACTGCATATGCTCATACGGGCGGCTCACTCTGGCAACCGAATGACACACTAGATGGCGATGCAGCCATGCTGACAGAAGGGGCGTCCGTCTATGCCTATGCCGACGGCAACTCACCAAACTGGATATGGAATGGTACTCAAGATAACTCAAGCTCAACCGGACCCGCCATATGACAACACACCCACGTCGCGAAGCTGTGAATACTGGCTTTACAATCGTTGAGCTATTAATTGTCATTGTCATCATCGGTATCCTGGCGGCTATCACGATCGTCGCGTATAACGGTATCCAGGAGCGGGCTCGCGCTGCTACGCTCTCATCCGACCTTCAGAACGGTGCAAAGCAACTTAAGCTCCACTACGCCACAACTAACTCCTACCCTGCCACGATGGCTGAAGCTAACGAAGGTAAGGGACTGAAATCAAGTGACGGCGTTATGCTACGTTATAGCGTTAATGGAGATAGCTTCTGCCTGTCTGCAGTAAATAGTACGTCAAGTTACATGGTCACCGAGCAAGGCGCTCCTTCCTCGGGTAGCTGCGTTAACATTGCTCTTGGCGCCTCGTCAACTAACACCTACCTAACCGATGGACTGACGACATCAAACCCATACTATGGGATCGCTCCCGGCTTGGCGTCAGTCACTGTCACGCTCGGCTCCGCACAAGACGTTTCAATGATCAAAGTCTGGCATTACTACGCCGATGGACGTACCTACTACGCAACAAAAACTGAAGTTAGTGCCGATAACACCAACTGGACAACTGTTTTTGACAGCGCTACGTCCGGTACCTACCAAGAAACTGCCGCCGGTAAAACACATACCTTCCCAATGCGAAAAGTTCGCTACATCCGTGACTGGCTCAACGGATCAACCTCCAATACCACTAGTCACTGGGTAGAAATACAGGCCTACTAATAATGACCACTCCTTCATTGAAGCCCACTAAATCCGGCTTTACGATCGTTGAGCTATTAATCGTCATCGTTATCATCGGTATTCTCGCCGCCATTTCGATCACTGCCTACAACGGTATCCAACAACGTGCCCGTGACACTCAGCGTAAACAAGACCTGGCCGATACCGCCAAAGCCCTTCACCTCTACTACGTCGACAATGGCAACTGGGTCACCTCATCTGGCGGTGCCGGCAACGGGCAGGGCTGGTTTAACGGTGGTAGTCCGACCGTATTAAAATACCTCCAAGATGCCGGGTACCTCACTGGCAAGAACGTCCGCGACCCCCGCTGCAACGCAGGCGAGCTATCTGGCTGCTCCGGCTATCTCAAGATAAACTGCGGTACCGAAAAAACCATCCTCCTTGCCCGGCTTGAAGGCCAGGCAAGCGGACAGCCTCTTCCAGCTGCTCTGACTGGGTGCGACAATACCGCCTACTGGGGTACGTACCAGATGAACTACTATGTCACCGTCGGCTAATAAAAAACGACTAGATTACCTATAAAAATGAAACAGCCGCGCTACTATACATTCTAGTAGCGCGGCAATCATTGTTTCATCCAACCAACAGATCAGCGACAGCCCCTCTGTGCGTTATGACAGTGGAAGGTATTCTCTTCACACGTCGAGCACGGACAGCTGCAGCCGGCGCCACCAGAGAATGACTCCCCAGAGGCTGATCGAGCCTCGAGAGCAACGTCAGCCACATCGCGTGGAGGCAGAACCGGAGTGAACGTCAGATCACTCCAGCTCGTGTCCGGCGCAATCCCGAGTGCAGAGAACAGATCATCAGTTTGACGGTACGTAGACCGATCGTCATATTCCTGAATGATCCGTCGCCGAATCGAGTCGTCGCCGTTATTCGCAGCGCGCAGCTCATCGGCCGACAGAGATATCTCGACACCCGTCCGATCATTAGATGAAACAATGTACGTCGTAGTGGCAACACGTACCATACGGACCTCCTTATAATAAGAGAGACCTGCCCTGTCTGGGCATTGTTCTTTATAATAAAATAATGATTGACATACGTCAATAAATATCCCATAAACTTACCTAAATAATAGCCTATGTATCATACTCTCCAGGCAGTACGATCATCGCCCCCGGCGCAGCCTCGGCAATACAGAACTCGTTCAGCGAGTCAGAACAATCAGATGAACACATCGAGCTATGGTCATTATGTCGATGACTCTTACTGGTGGACATACTTCAAATAAATATGATTTAGAATTTTCGAGAATACTTACAGTAGCTATACCTTACTAAGTCGATACTAGTTGAAACACCCATCCATATGCCCATTTCGGAGGAGTAGACCCATCCTTCTTTTCTGCCAAATCTAGATGTTTTATACTGAATACCATTTCGAAGAGCAGCTACGGCATACCAAAAAAATATATCTATATTATCTTCTTCTCCTGTATGCCAGAAGCCAGAATCAACCTCGTTCATCAATATCCCTATGGCATTATCATCTTGCCATAAAGACACCTCAGCATTGCTATTAATTACTCTAATATCCGAACTTGATGAATTTTCTTCTATTGTAAGATTGGGAAATAGTTCCCTTAACTTTTGTACGTATATTTCTGCAATTTCATGCGGAGGTGTTTCATCATCTTGAATTACTACTGGTATCTGTTTTGGCTTAGGAAGGTTTAAAATCAACCCAACCACCCCCCCAGAGCCATGCAGTAGCAATCAAAAACATAAAAAGAGGACCGACAAGAATTAACAGGAATAAATTTACTATTATTTCACCCCATTTACTGCCCAATCGTGAAAATGTTTTTTTAATTTCAAGTTAGCGTATTAACTCGTTATATTTAAGTACTGCCTTGCTAGCTTCTAGTCGAATTACCTCACAATTATCATAAGCCTGGCTGTACGCCTCTTCGTTCAATTCCGTTACTTTGGGGTAGTCTCCTTCAAGCTGCCGAACACAGTTGGCATGATCATCCAAAAGCCTTTCAGATTCCTTGTCGTAATATTTTATTTGCTCCTTCGGCTCACTATACGTAGGTTCCGGTATAGCGACAGTAACCGCCGTACTGACAAGCAGCAAGAGAGCAATAGCCGCGCTAGCCCATATTTGGAGCTTTTTCGATGGCGAGTGATGAGGCTTTTTATTTAGAGCCTTGAGTTCTACGGCTTGATTGAAATAGTACTGTAGAAATGGAGTGACTAATTGACCGCCAAGAACATATAATACAAACGCCCACCCGGTAGACATCCTGCCGTCAGTTACAAATGCAGAGGCTTGAGAAAACTTCCATACCCACCACAGGTGTACCACGGCAACACCCCCTAATACAGGCAACAGGCAGATCAAAAGCACAGTGAAGACACGCGCCTGACTATACGTTTCAGTAAAATGACTTGACCACGTCAATACACCCACCACAGCTAGTGACAGCAGAACAGATCCTACATACCACCACCAATGAGGAATCTTTCTGTGGTAGTTGTCTATCATCTCTTGACGGCGATTCACCACCCAGAAAAGTAAATACAGACCAAGAGTAATAATATTAAGGGTAATTATTTTCCAGATTTTAATTTCTTTCATCTTAGAACTTTCTGTTAGCCTGAGCTATTACATACATTTAAGTAACTATTCTTAAATTATACTGAAAAAGATAATTCTACAATACTATTATGGTTGATGAAGCTAGAAAAGATTATTTAGAAATTTCGAAATACATTAACTACCGATTATTAGCGTTCTCTACTTTTACAGCACCCTGTCAACGTATATTCGCAAAAAAGGATAGTTGTTCTCGTATATAACAATGGTCTTTTTAAATTTTGACATGTCTGGTTGTAACCGACTGTTCTTTTTGACTAGCAGTTTAGATATACCGCAGAATTTGCTTCATACGTATTATATAGGTCGGTGAGTTGATTACTGTAGTCTGCCACCAATTCCGCACGGTCTATCTGCCAGTGATTGTAGGGTTCCGTGTCTCCTGGGTATATCTCTGCATAAAACCCTGAGTTATAAAGTTCGTCTATTGTGGCGAGGGCAAGGCTTTTTTCGGCATTTATACTTGCGTTATCCGCATTATACTTTACATACAGCTCACTATATTTCTGTGTACATGTGACAAATGCCGGATCTTCGGATGTATGTGGTCTTGGTTTCGTCGTTTGATTTGCCGCTGGTTTGTTTGTATGAGCGGGTGCAGGCTGCGTGCTGTCCGAAACCGCAGGCTTCTCCTCCGTCACAGCAGAAGACTTTAGCTCAACCTTATGTACTGGGGTTGTAGGCTTGCTTTGCACTTTTTCTGCTACTGGATGCTGTTTTTCCTTTTGCAGGTTCATCGTATACGCCGCAACAGACACAGTGCTCACTAAAAGCACCGTGACGAGTGCCAGGGCCACAATTAAGCGTGTACCTTTAAGGTGCTTTTTGATAGACTTCAGGCGATTTAGAAGTGACGGTATTTTCATTCAAATATTATTACACTAAAGTTATATTCTTTCAAGCAGCGCTCCTTCCACCCTCACCGACTTCCGAGACCAAATGTTTTAACAAAGAGGCAGAGACGACTTGCCAGCCGGCTAACTGGCAGAATTTAACGAACCAAAATAATAAATGCGATAAATATCGCATTTATTATTCAAAACACTCACTACTCTTCTAGCTATTCAATTAACTAGTTAACAATTACGTGTTCCCCTAGTTGACGTAATATACCGCTTGGCTCCTCAATAGCAAGTCGAACGATCTCATCGGCACGTTCCTGAGAATCTGCGACACTATAGGTACGCAGTTGAGGCGCGTTACCCGAAGGCCGAAGATGAGCGATGTCACCATTTGCAAAGAAAATCCTAATACCATCAAGGGAGTCGGTCTTTGTAATCTCGCTAAAGCCATCACTACTGACAAAATATTGTCCTAATCTCGTTCGAGTTTCTTCGCTATCTTCAACGAAAGTATCAAGAATTGCACGCGACACTTCAACGGGAAAGTTATCAATCAGACCAGCCTGAGTAAAGCGAGCTGGTAGTGCGCTAAAGAGTTCAGAGATGGTCTTTTCTTGCTCGGCCGCGCTAACAAGTGCGATGAGGATCGGCAAAAATGCATCGCGGGTAGGAAGTGAAGAAAGGACAGTTCCATTAATAGTAAAATCTTGCGCAAGCAAGAAGCCACCGTTTACCTCCCAGCCAACTGCTTTCGTCTTGCCTTCTCCGACTGCCTTATCCATAGCTACAATCACATAGGGTGATCCGATGCGCGTATGGAGATGGTCAATATCATTACTACCGAGATATTGGTCGACTGCATCACTGCTACTAACTGGTATAGCCGCAAAATCAGCCTCGAGCCATTTAGCCACAACCGCACCAAGCTCGTCACCACGGTGGAAAATACCATTTTCATCAATCACAAATGGTCGATCACTATCGCCATCGGTTGATACAATTGCAAATACCCCAGGATACTCACGGGACAGTGATTTAAAGTAAGTCTGGTCGTCAGGCGTCACGTTTTCCGTATCGATTGGGATGAAGACATCACTTCGACCAACTGTCACAATATCCGCACCTAGCCCATGAAGAAGCTCGACAAGCATATCTCGTCCAACGGCAGAGTGCTGGTAGACAACAACTTGCTTACCGGCTAGTGGCTTATTATTAAATACCGATACATAACGTTCGAGATAAAGCTGAGAAGCCTCATTATTTACAACCGGCAGTGAATTCTCGGAAACGAACATGCCTCTGCTATTAAAGGTAGAACTCTCACTATCGGATTCAAGGACTGCCTGGCGTTCTGTCGCGACGGCCTGCTTAATAGCCGTCTCATCATCCTTAAGAATTTCGCCACCGAGCTTATAGAACTTAATGCCATTACGATCTGATGGGATGTGACTACCAGTCACCATAATACTTGCCGCGTCGTTAAGACGAGCAAAGTGAGCAACTGCTGGTGTCGGGATGAAGCCGCAAAAATCTGATACAAACCCTTTGTCTATAATCGCAGCAATAACTGCTTGAATAATACGCGGCGTACTACCTCGAAGATCACCAGCGACATAAACAGTCGATCCAGTCTCTAGTCCTTGCTGCTCCTGCAAGAACCGCAGGAATCCAGCTGTATTAATATAGCACTCTAGATCCGTCATATCTTCAACGAGACCACGTAGACCACTCGTTCCAAAGCTTAGTTCGACTGGCGTGTAGTTCAATGACTCAACAAGACTCGCCATATTAATTAATTGCTCTTCGCTTCTGCTTCAGCTTGTAATTTCTTTGCAACCTCGCCTGTTCGATGGCTCACGTCTTTACGCGAGATTAAGATACCGTCAGGAGTATTCACTACTACAATGTTATCGAGTCCAATTACTGCAATTGGCTTTGCTTCTTCATTACGAATATAGACATTCTCAACATCAATCGGATTAATGCCTTCACCGCGGAAGTAATTACCCTGTTCGTCTTTAGTAACTGCATCATGGAGATCCTTAAACGATCCAACATCCATCCAGTCGAAGCTTGCAGACACAACAGCGAGGCTCTGAGCCTTTTCAATAAGTGCAATGTCAATCACCTGGTTATCAAGTGCCAGGTAGGCGGCGTTGTAATCATTGGATTGAGGAGTCTCAATCGCTGCAAGTTTTTCATAACTCGCCTCTAGCTCGGGTGCACTTCGCTGCATCTCATTTAGGAACGTATTAATCGAACCAACAAAGTAGCCACAGTTCCAAAGATAATTGCCTGATTCTACGTAGCGCTGCGCAACGTCAAACTCTGGCTTTTCTTTAAATGACTCAACGTTATAGACACCGCTATCAGCATCAATAACGCCATCACGTTCAATATAACCAAACCCAGTAGCCGGGAACGTCGGCTCAATACCAATAAGAGTAATCTCGTTATTCGCCACAGAGGTTTTAGCCGCTACAGCAAATGAACGAGCAAATCCTTCAGTGTCACGAACGTAGTGGTCAGAATGAATAAACGCGACTGGCTCGTCCTTATCATGGCTGCGAGCAATCACATCAAGTGCAAATACAATACAGTGTGCCGTCCCACGGCGCCCTGGTTCAATCAGAAAGGCACTTTCTGGTAGTTCAGGCAACTGTTCACGGACATGATCCGAGTGACTAGCCTCAGTTACGACATAGATCGTATCGCCAAGGCGAGCTGCACGGTCATAGGCAGTCTGGAGCATAGTGCGCTCACCAGTTAGTTTTAGAAGTTGTTTTGGATAATTCGAAGTTGATAGTGGCCAGAGGCGGGTACCCGATCCACCGGCTATAATTACAGTAATCATGCTAATCATTATATACGCTCTATATACAATAGCGAAATCTATACACCTATAAGCGTGGTTTATTGAGTTAAACTATGTCAGCGGTAGTATAGTAAATCAAGAAGAATCATCATACAATCTTATAGGTAATACGTACTATCAATGGTAGTAGCTGGAATAAAAAGAGGATCTCTCGTAGTCATAATGCAAGATGTAAAGACAACACACGACAAACATAACACCAAGGGGCTGATCAAGATTGCTGCGGCTATTTTAAAGACAGACCTTGCTATTGCTATAGCAATAGCAATAACTTGGCAAATATTATTTACTTTTATCGGCAGCTTATTCGATGCTTCATTGAATAATATTTTCCAAAGGAACATTGCGCCGCCAACCACACTCTTGTCTCACACATACGGTTGGGATTCCGGCTGGTATGAGGCCATCATTAAAGGAGCCTATAGTGACCCCACGAGCGCTGCCTCAGTTTTCTACCCCTTATTTCCGCTATTAGTCAAAACAATTCATATATTTTCATTTGAAAAGCTGGATATTTTAAGAATTGGACTTTTAATAAATACAACATCACTTGCTCTCGCAATCTATAGCTTAAAGAAGATTGCTGGACACTTCCTTCCTGCGAATTACCACTGGTGGCTACCTATACTCTTCATCACTTCCCCTGCTGCTATATTTATGCACCTCTTCTATACGGAAGCTCTTTTCTGCGGTATTGCTTTTGGTGCATACATGTTTGCCCTGCAAAGAAAGTGGTTATACATGGGCATACTTCTCGGACTACTAACAGCCACACGACTTCCTGCCATACTTATTATAGGACTTTGCGGCCTTGAGTTTATCCGATCATATAATTGGAATATTAAAGCGGTATTTAATAAAAATCTACTGTATTTTCTTCTTGCGCCTATAGGCTATATGGCATATGGAATATATCTTTATATTGTTAGAGGTGACTTCTTTTCAATGTCCAATGGCTATAAGTTGACTAATGATTGGCCATATCAGGTATTTAACCCTAATATATTTGAGACTTTTCATTCTGGCCTTACTCACTTATACAGCGTATTTACCAGTGGAATCCCCTTCGATGAAGGTCAGTCGGTAAACTTCTTCATACCAATCGTAGGTCTATTTCTCCTATTAGCCACTTCTTTTTACGCTATTATTATAATGCGGAAATCCATAGGCATTCCACTTGGAATATTTGGTATAGTCGCAATCGTGTTCTTTACTATTAATAGTAATTTTATATCCGTAGGCCGATACTTGCTTCCATGTGTGGTAATTTATATTTCAATATTACATCTTGCAATACGAAATAAAGCACTAAACGGTATATTTTACCTATTCTGTTACGGCGGCGTTCTTTTACAGGCGTATTTATTAATACTTTTTGTTAATGGATATTTCGCCGGTTAACCACCGCTAAATTTAATTAGTTGTGCTTTAAACATGAGCATTTGATTGACTAAATAGCCGTATCGATGGTTAAATATAAGTATCTAAACTTAAAATAAATACTATACATTATGAAAATTAATCAATCGAATAACACCAAAAAAATCATCTTTATCTCACTAGTAGCTATTCTTATCCTAGGAGCATTAAGTACTGTCGCGGCCCACTATTACAAAGTTGGACCTTTCGCGTCCAATGTTGATGATTCTATTAATTTAAGTAAACCATCCGAAGATGAATTAAAGAATGGGTCAGATACTAAACAGCAAACCGTTGATTCAGATGAAAATAAAAACCAGACAGGAAGCGATCCTGCTCAAGAACCCCAGCCTATTGAAAATAGTGACAAGAAATCCGTCCACGCTGAGATTACCGCTGCAAACCAAGACGAATCATACCTACGTGTTCGCACTCTTATTCAAACGGTTGCCAGTAGTGGCGCGTGCACACTTGTTATGACGGGCCCACAGGCCAAGGCATACACCGCGACAGCAGCCGTCCAGGCACTCCCTAGTAGTTCAACATGCAAAGGATTCGATATTCCCCTCGATAATCTATCCTCAGGCGCTTGGACAATCAAGATCGACTTCAATAACGACGAACTTACAGCATCAACTAGCAAAGAAATAATAATAGAATAGTTATGAAAAAATTCCTTATTATATTCGTAGTTGCCTGTGCAGCACTTGTACTCACCCCACAAACAAGCGCGGCATCCGGTTTCAACGCTGGACGAATTATCGATGACTCAGTCTTCACCAACAAATCAACGATGTCCGTAGATGCCATTCAGTCATTTTTGAACAGTAAGGTAACTGCTTGCGATACTAACGGTAGCCAGCAATCTGAGATGAACAACAGCGGCGTGCCAGACTACAATGGAAGTGGCTCCATCCAACGCTGGGAGTGGGGGAAATATAAGTACAACCAAACCAGCTTCCCTTGTGTTCGAGACTATAAACAAGATGGCGTTAGTGCCGCTCAGTTGATTTACAATGCCGCGCAAACTTACTCCATCAACCCGCAAGTCCTACTCGTGTTACTACAAAAAGAGCAAGGCCTCATTACCGACACGTGGCCGTTAAACCTGCAATATCGAAGTGCCACAGGCTACGGCTGCCCAGATACCGCAGCCTGTGACTCTAAATACTACGGGCTCAAAAACCAAATCGACTGGGCTTCGAAGATGTTCCGTTCAATCCTCGATAACTCACCCAATTGGTATACACCTTATGTTCTAGGTAATAATTATATTCAGTACAATCCAAATTCAAGCTGTGGTGGCAGTACGGTTAATATCCAAAACCGCTCTACTCAAGCCCTCTATAACTACACCCCCTACCAGCCAAATCAAGCGGCACTAGATGCTGGCTGGGGTACTGCAAACTGTGGAGCTTATGGTAATCGTAACTTCTATCTTTACTTCACTAGTTGGTTTGGCAGTACAGTGTCTCAGCCTATATACACATGGTCACCCGTATCTCAACAACTCTATTCAGATGCCGATCGCACAGTAAAACTTGCTTATAACGTAGCCTTGGCGCCTGGCCAAAAGGTGTATATGAGAATTCAAGCAAAGAATACAGGAAATCAAACATGGCAGAGATCCTCAATGAAGCTTGCTACAACCAACTCAAGAGATAGGTCAAGTCCATTCCAAAGTGATGACTGGCTCTCAAGCAATAGAGTTGCATATATGCTGCAACAAGAAGTTAAACCTGGTGAGGTTGCAACCTTTGAAGCTAGCTTCAAAGCACCCCAGAAGCAAGCCACGCACAAGGAATACTTTAGTCTAATAGCCGAGGGTATAGCATGGCTTAACGACCCTGGCCTTTATATACCAGTTAGTGTGCAGCCTGCTCGAGAATTCTTACTATACGCCGACCCTACACAAACGAAACAGTTAAATAGCGCTGATCTATCTACGTACACAGGTACGACACTTTACGGAAAAGTGAGGATAATTAATAATACAGGCACAACCCTACCAGGCACCACAAAACTTGCAACAACTAACCCAAATGACAGACAAAGCGCCTTTCAGGATAGCTCTTGGTCCTCCTCTAACCGTATCGCTAGTCTAAATAGGTCTCTGTTGCACGGTGAGGCTGGATGGTTCAACTTTACTATCACTGCACCCGAAGTAGTCGGTACATATCAAGAGTTATTTGGCATGGTTATAGATGGGACAGACGGACGATGGGTAGAATCAAATACAGCACTTTTGAATGCCAACGTCACACAACGACCCAGCGATAGCCTTCTCACGAATCAAAAATTAAACACAGGACAGTCTATCATTTCCACTAACGATAGATACACACTGGCATCGCAGACTGATGGAAATATGGTTATCTATAAAAACACTGGTAATCCTATTTGGGCAAGCAACACCGCAGGACGTGGCGCCGCAAAGCTTGTAATGCAAGATGATGGCAATCTTGTGGCTTACACGGCAAACGGCGCAATTTGGGCAAGCGGCACCGCCAATAGGTAGAGTAAACCTGCTCTAAATTCCTATTAAACGACGAGACGATGCGGTATTTTATTGACTAAAAAAATTCTTAATCTTTAATATAACACGTCTAAAGAGTCTGGAGTTAATTGAATCTACTAGAACGCGCGTCGCGATGTTTGAGTGCTGCTTAAGTTCATCCGCTACAAAATTAATATGGCCTTCGAGCCGTACAACAAAAGCCATATTCTTTTCATGCTGGACTTGGTCGCGATCACGTTCGTAGCGTAAATTGTTCATAATATATCCAATACCAAGACCACCAGAGATAATATCCTGGCGTAAATATTTATTTTGCAGAAGATTCAAAGCTTTATTGTGATTATCAATACCCGCAAAAACCGAGTTTCCGCTAGGGCCACTTTGATCCGGGCGATGATGGTAGTACATAAGCGCGTCAGGGGTCTTAATAAAATCAACATCATATTTTAGCATATATCGAATACCGAAGTCCCAATCCTCTGCTACATCAAGAGCTTCGTCATATCCCTCAAGCTCTTCATAGACCTTTCGCGTATAGTTAAAAACACCATTTGAAAGATAGTTATCTAAACACTGTTTATATAAACTAACTGTCTCGACACCTTCCAGCCATCGGTTGCGTGACACCTCTATTATGCTACCCTCTTCTATTTTTTCGATAATTCGATCCATTATTACGATTGCACCAGGATTCTTTGAACTCTCCAAATGAGCAACAACCATCTCGAGTCGTTCGGGTGCCCAGCTATCATCATCATCTAAAATAGATACATATTTACTATCTACTGCTCTTATGGCCTGATTTAAAGCCACAGTAATACCGACGGATTGCTTATTATCAATAACTACCCGCTTATCGTCGGGATACTGATCCAAAAGTGACCGTAGCTCTTCTTTATCTCCACCGTCATTTAATATTACATGCACATAATCTTTATAGGTCTGAGATAGTACACTCTTGATAGACCGCTCTAGCAATAAGTTCCGATCTTTGGTTCGAGTAATAATAGCGATCTTTGGTGCTTGCTTATGCCTATTCATAGTATCTTTGATTATACTCTATTTGCAACTCAATAATTCTCGATAGATCACTTGTGCTGTTTTATCCCAGGTGAATCCCTCTGCATACTTCTTAGCCGCGGTAGTCAATTTTCTTCGCTGCATTGGAGGCTGTTTGAGTAGCTCCTCTACTTTAACGCGTATATCATTCCAATCTTTGGCATAGATGGCATAATCCCCGCCGACCTCTGGTATTGAAGAGTTTTTATACGTAATAATTGGACACTCGAGAAGCATGGATTCTAAAACAGGTATTCCAAACCCCTCATACTTTGTCGGGTAGACAAAGGCGATGGCACCTTTGTAAAGCTTTTGTTTAGTTGTATCGTCAACATATCCGAGTGTCAGAATATCGCTCTTATACGATGAGCTCAGAACGGCACTCCGAACGATAGTATTAGGGATATTCTCTGGTTCCTTAAAATTTTCGCCGACAAGAACAAGTTGAATATCATTCCCATCAGCCTTAAGACTATTAAACGCTGCAACCGCATCATCAACACGTCGGCGTGCATCTCCTGCGCCAACAAACAACAAGTATGGTTTTGTCGGTAGCGTATTGAGAGCTTCGTTATGGTTTGTTTTACTCGGCTTGATTGCAACTCCCAGACGAGCCACCTTCGCCTTTTTATCCGGAACATTGAAGTACTTTTGAATATCCTTTTTAGTACTCTCGGACACACTCAATATTACATGTGCATCCTTAAGGGATCGTCGTAGTATTCGTAAAAATCTATGGTTAGCAAAAAGGGTTCGCAGCGTTGTTCGTATTGCCTTATTTTTAAAAGGCACCCATGCAGATTCGAAATATTTATTCCAAAATACATAAGGGATAAGGTCATGTTTAATAAGTACCGTTTTAGTGTCTCTAGGTACACCAAATGCATAATCAAACTGAAGAAATACATCACTTCTGGAAGAATCTCTTACCGGTGACCCGTAAAGTTGTTTGTAGTTCCTGGAAAGTTTATCTATTCTTGTTGAAGATGTGTCATTTTCAGGCATAACACCAAGCTTGATCACTTCATACTTTACTGATTTAGGAATGGTGAGTAACGTTTTCGGATCATCATCTTCATACTCATAAAAAAGAAAATTAATATCGTTATCATTATCTTGCGCAGCTAATTCAAGGATGCGATTCGTTGTCTGCTTCGCAACTTCACCTATTCCTCGAAACTTGTGACCTGTTTGAAGTGCTCGAAGATCAATTCCTATATTCATGCTATTTATCTCCTTTTTTTTGGAAATATTCAAGCGGCAGACCTGTCAGAGCGGCAGCGGTAATTTCAGCACTTGGTCGCCAACTAAGTGATTCGAGGTGTTTCTTCATAGCCTTATCGAATTGCGAACGGTCTTCCTCTGTCTTTTTAACCATAGTCTCAAGCTTCTCTTTGATATCAATTACGCTATACGGATCGACATAGATAGCTGCCTTGCCGGCCGCCTCCGGCACTGAAGCTACATTACTTGCGATCACCGGCGTACCGCACGCATAAGCTTCAAGTGGCGACATGCCAAAGCCTTCATAGATAGGAGTAAAAGCAAAGAATTGAGCACCACTATATAGGGCTGGCATATCTTCGTCGGCGACAAATTGTTTAGGATTGATAATACGATAGCCATCCTCTTTTGCCTTTTGAATTTGCATTTTTACATCTGCGTTATTCCAACCGCCAGCACCAACAATTACAAGCGGATATTTATCAGTAATCCTCTTGGGTAGCTGAGTATACGCCTCTACTAGGCGTCCATAATTCTTGCGTGGTTCTACATTTCCAACTGAAAGAATATAATTATCGCTAAAGATATCGTACTTTGCTTTTACCTTATGGATCTCTTCTTCACTACGTCGATAAAAATGACGTCTATCTACGGATGGGTGAGCTACAGAAATCAACTCAGGGTCCGTACCGTAATATTTAACAATTTCATCTTTACTAAACTGCGAGACGGCAATGATATTTTGCGCATTTTTAAGTGAGAAAGGAACCGTTTGTTCAAGATAGTCTCTGTTTCCCTTGTCGACACATTCAGGGACAGCAAGATAGGTTACGTCATGCACTACGACGGAAGACTTGTTGAACCAAAGAGGCCATGCTAAAAATGATGGAAAATAGTAAGTACCTCGACCAAGGAAAAGATCGAGCGGCACTTTAAGATGATACTTCATAAAACCGCGTATTATACGATTAGGAACAGGGTTCGCAATAACCGACTTTGTGTGTTCAAAATTATACTTGGAAAGTCGCCCTGTCCAATGCTTAGGTACGATCAATGAGTATGTTAATTTTCCTTCGCCTGCCAACTCATCAAAACCTTGAACAATGCCAAGCGTATAGTGACCGACGCCACTAAAATGACTATCAACCAAAGGGAAAGCATCTACTTGGATGTGAGGGATTTTTAGTTGCATATAAGAATATTATACTACAGAATAACTATAAAGCTTCCCTGTTCCCTATTTGATTTTAGACACAATAAGCGACCCTAACTAGCTAAAAACCTTGTTGATAATTCTTACTTAAGTAATAAAGCTATCTTCTTAGTACGCCTGCGGAGCATATATCCAAAAATACTAAGTTGTTTCATCTGTTTGATCTTATTTGCAATCCTGCCGGATGGCAGATTCTCCAAGATTAAACTGCCGTACTTTCTTAAAAGTCTTTGCGCACTGATAATATTTTCTATGTCCATATCTCGTCTATCCGTATAGATGTCGATGAAGTCAACAGTGTTAAATCCTAGTCGGTGTACTAATGGCTTAGAAAAATCAGAACCAAGGTAGGCTAATGATTTTTCGTATAGATGACCGATGAATTCAAACTTATTCATACGGCGTCCCTCATACTCGTTTACATATTTTTTTCGAGTAATAGACTGCTGGTTCTGTCGATAACCATACAACCTAGAGTCAATCATTAAAATACCATTATTTGTATTATTAAAAACCTGAAGCGTCCAAAACTCATCTTCGTTCGCTCGATAATTAGAAAAATCCCAATCAATCCGCTCAATCACTTCTCTTTTATAGAGCTTTCCCCATGCTGTCATGAGATATGTGTACTCGCTCCAAGGCGCTCCCCCTTCTATAAGCCAGCCTAATGTAGTGATTTTATTTTTTTCAAAATGCACATTAGGCTTATTAGATTCACTTAAATCCAACATACCTATATCTTCGAATTGACAATATCCACCCACGGCAATATCGGCATAGTACTCGTCGAGCAACTTCTTGAGAATCTCAATAAACCGCCTCGCCACTACGTCATCTGAATCTACGAATACAATATAGTTTCCGCTTGATGCCAAAAAACCATCCCGCCTGGCATAATTCAAGCCCTCGTTTTGTTTATGTAAAACTTTTATCTTATTAGCGTATTTCTCTGCGTACTGATCGCAAATCTTGCCAGAGTCATCTGTTGAGCCGTCGTTAACTAATATAATTTCAATATCAGCATATGTTTGGTTAATTAGCGACTCCATACAATCAACTAGGTACCGATGGACGTTATACACAGGAACTATGATAGATATTCGATCCATATTACATATATTCGCCAATTTTTTTTATTTTTCTCATTGGAGCGGCTATTTTATTACCTAGTTTGTATGATTTTGAGTTTTTAATATCTTTATTTTCTTTATAGCAAGCACTCAAGTCTGTACGCGCCTGATCTAGTTCGTGCTTATATACCATCCTTTGCCTAGCAGCTATCCTATGTTCACGAGAATAGTTATGTGAATACACTAGATAAGTAACATATCTACTGTCTAGTTTGGGGAATGTCTTTTTCTTTGCGCATTTAAGTATATCGACAATGAGATTATCTATAGTGAATTTTTCGATAAAAATTTCGTTATTTGCTTCCATAAATTCAGTAGCTGCACTGTAGTTATCTGTGATATCAGAGTAAATTTCTTCACTTGTTTTTTTCTCAAATCCTCTACCTGAAAAGTTTTTATTCTCAGCAAGATTAATATTAAAATTATCCAAATAACCTGGACCGCCGAAATGATCGTACACATACACAGGGATGTTTGCAACTAAGCAATTCTGAACAGTTTTGCCAATGCTAATTACTAGATCGTATTCCCCAATAAGGTCCAAGTCTATTAATCTATATTTGTCTTGATTCTCTCCCAATAACACCAATTCAATGTCGCTTTTGATAAATTTTTCTTTTAAATCAACGATCTCCTGAGGCGGGTGATTGGATATGACAAGTATTTTTTTTATTTCGTGAGTATTTGATCTTTTAAGTTCAGAAAAATACTTTGGCGCAGGATTTTGATACAACATTTTCAATATATCATTAGATAACAAACCTTCTTGCGCTTCTTTAGTTTCGGGGGAGTTAAACAGACTCAGTGAGGCTAGATTATTCTCTAAGTCCCAAATATATGGAAACTCATCAGCAATATAATCAAGTGAAGACATATGATTAAAAATAAAGACTGGTGGCTTATTTTTTTCGTGAATACGTTCGAGCCCTCGAATAATACTCAGTGGTAGAACCTGCTGGTGCACCCATATATAGTCAAAATCATCGAGTAAAAGCATATCATCTGAGTCAGTGACAAAAATACCATGCTCTTCAAATATACTCTTGAGTGGATCGTGTTTGAAGTAGGTATAAACCGTAACTTCAGCATTTGCATTTTTAAGAAAATGAGCGAGCTCCAGGACTATAACAGCTGACCCATTAATTGAGTAGATGTCATTTTGAGTTATTAGTATTCTTTTATTGCTGAAGTCTTTCATTACTATATTCTGCGTCTAAGTCTCAAAAATACGCTTGTCAATTTCGTAATTCTTACATTTAGGAATATACTTTCTTCCCATGGGAATTTTTTCTAGAATCATTCCATTTTCGTCATCAAGATAGTCATACCCAATAGCTTGAAATTCATTAGTTGGGTCTAGTTTATTATAGATCATCTTTCTGTGTTTTCTCAACTCAGGCTGTATGTGCTTAAGATGATAAATATTAAGATCAGTATTTACAACTATTAAATCTTCATTTTGAGGTTCCCTAGGCGTATGTAGTCTAGCATCCGAGAATATATTGTCTTCTTTTACTGAAAAAATAGCATTTCGTACTTTCTTGCCCCATAAACCATCTATCCGATATCTACCTGGCTCATATAGCTCTTTAAAATTTAACTTTAAAACAGCCCGTGGAGACCCTTTTCTTTCAAGTAATTTGATAATTTTACGTATTTTTTTTGCGGCGCGTTTCTCAATGCGTTCATCTATATCCAGGACTACAATCCAGTCAGCTCCTTTTTTTCGAGCCAATTCATACTGTCTTTTTCTTGCTTCGCCTTCATCTACATGAAAAAAGCCATCTTCGTCGTGGACAATTACGTAATCATCCACTAAAGGTTTTAGATTTTCTTTCCAATCTTCAAGATAATCTTTATCAAATCTATAATTTGTTACAGCAACAATTTTCATTTTAATTCAAACTTTTCTTTAGGCTTCCAGTATATATCACCCGAAAAGCTACCGTTATTGATTACTTCAAAGCTAGTAATATTTTTTGCGAATAGGTAGTTGAAAGTTTTATCATGATTTAACATTGCAAATTCAACGTCAAAAACACCATTTGGGAAGATATTATCTACTTCAATCTCTAATTGAAACTTCTCGTTCTTCTTTATGTGTATATCATTCAATTTTTTTTCGTTTGAAGCCCACCTGTAAACTAACTCGCCATTGTCTCTATTTATTTTAAATATGACAATCGGATCTTCAATATCACGCGAAGGTGTAACATTGACTTTAAATTTTACCGTATTATTGTCAATATCAAGTAGACTTGTAGCATGAATTTGTGCATTGTTATCTACGACAGCATCTTCACTTTCTGTTTTTGTATCTTTACTGTGAACAACTTCTTCGATAAACATTTCTCTGTACGCCTGAGATACCTTAGCTGAGTTACCAGATGACACAACCTTGCCTTTTTCAATCATAATTGCCCGGTCACAAAATTGCTGCACAGCCTCCATTGAATGTGTTACAAAAATAACAGTTTTCTTATTCTTTTTCAGTTTTGCAAAATAAGCAAGACATTTCCTCTGAAATGCTTCATCGCCAACCGCAAGTACCTCATCAATAAGTAGAATATCAGCATCGGCTTGAATAGCGACAGAGAATGCAAGACGTACCTGCATACCGCTAGAATAATTTTTAAGTTTTTGATCCATAAAAACTTCAAGCTCTGCAAACTTCACGATATCATCATACATTGCTTCCATCTCTTTTTGCGAGAAGCCGAGAAGTGCACCATTGAGGTACACATTCTCCCGACCAGTCAACTCAGGATTAAAGCCTACACCTAACTCAATAAAAGGAACGAGCCGCCCCTTAATTTCAACCGATCCCGAAGTCGGACGATATATCTCAGCAATAATCTTAAGTAATGTACTTTTGCCACTACCATTACGGCCAACTATACCAAAGAATTCACCTTTTTTTATATCAAAGGACACACCCCTAAGGGCATGATACACCTCTGTCTCAACTTTTTTTTTCTTCAGTATATTCACCATGCCTGACTTTATAGAACTTAAACCCTCATGAGAAAGCACGAAGTCTTTCGTAACATGATCAACACTAACAGCTACTTCGTCTTTATCTTTTGCCATTACACATTCTCCGCAAATCCTGGCGATTTCTTTTTAAAATAAAGGGCACCAAAAATAAACGTAGCGATAACTAATATAATAGGAATTAGAGACACATACCAACTCCCCGTAAGAGACGAGAGCGTTGGCGTATGATCCTGATTAATAAGTACGTACCGAAGATCTTGAATTGCCTGCGCCACAGGGTTTAAAAGCAACACCTTTGCCGCTAACTCACTTTTTTCAATCACCATTGCAATAGGGTAAATAACAGCCGAAGCATAGAAGAGTCCCTGCATGATGACCTCCCATATATAATTTATGTCACGAATTCTTACGAATATTGTGCTGAGGATAAAAGCTATACCAAGTGCAAAAGTAAAAATCTCCACTATATAGATAGGAGATAGCATAGCAAGCCACGTAAGAGGCACACTACTCACTGCCATAAATATCGCAATAACAACTAAATTAAGGAGCAGATTAATAAATGCGGATATGGTTCCGGCTATAACAATGACATACTTCGGAAAATTTATCTTTCGTATAATATCACCTCTGTTAACAATTGAAGTAACACCATTGTTCGTCACCTCAGCAAAGAAATTCCAAAGGACTATACCCAGCAGGAGGGCTATTGGCCAATGAGGAATATCACCACCAATTCTCAGAAAGTATACAAATACAAAGTACATAATAATAAATAAGAACAATGGTCGCAGCAATGACCACAGATAGCCAAGCACAGACCCCTGATATCGAAGTTTAAATTCTGTAATTACCAATTCTTTTAACAAAATTAGTGAATAGCGGTATTTTTGAGTAATTTGAGATTTCATACAATAGTCTCAATTATACCAGAAAACATGCCACGCTTAGCACGTAGTCTCTATTCATGCACGTTAATCAAATAGTAATCTGTTTATTGTTATACTAAAAATATATGAAGCTATTAGAGTACGAAGCTAAAAATCTCCTACATGAGATGGGCATACCTACACCCGTTTCTCAAATCGTCACAAGGAATTCTATATCTAAAATCACCACTCCTGTCGTCTTAAAATCCCAAGTCCCTACTGGCGGACGCGGCAAACTCGGCGGAATTAAGGTAATCGAATCTACTAATAAACTCAACGATGCGATCAGTACCCTACTAAAGCTACCTATTAAAGGCTTTCTTCCGTCAACTCTACTAGCCGAAGAAAAACTTAATATCAAATACGAATATTATCTTTCGCTAACCATTAACCGATCGCTCGGCTATATCGAGCTCGTTGCCCATAAAAATGGTGGACTAGAAGTTGAAGAAAATGACACAGCGGATTTTCTACGTCTCGAGCTAACAGGCAAAAACGCCAGTTCAGCGGGCGAGCAACTCGCCGAGTACTTCGAGCGTGAAGACCAAAGCTTCGCCTTACAGGACATAATCGAACGACTCTACGCCTGCTTCATTAAAAATGATGCAACATTAATTGAGATTAACCCCCTTATCTTAACGACATCCGATACGCTCGTTTGCGGCGACGCGAAAATTGAACTTGATGACGCTGCAATCTTCCGACACTCCGAATGGCAATTTGAAGAACAATCTCAGGAAGTAAACTTTGTGACACTAAACGAAACAGGTGACGTTGCGACCATTGCAAATGGCGCCGGCCTAGCCATGGCAACCGTAGATGCCGTATCCGATCACGGACTTACCCCAGCTAATTTCCTCGACATTGGCGGCGGTGCCTCGACCGCCAGTATCCTAGCAGCCTTTGAGCGTATCTTAAAATATCCAAATATATCTGCTATTGTCATTAATATCTTTGCTGGCATCACTCGGTGTGATGAGATCGCTAAAGCTATTATCGCAGCACGACAACAGATAGATAACCTTCCACCTCTTTATATTCGACTTGCGGGCACTAACTACGAGACGGCAACAGAGATTCTTAAAAAAGAAAATATCCCTCTGTTCAATTCTCTCGAGGATAGTTTGGCGGCAATCATAAAGGAGCGTGCATCATGAGCCCTAATCTATTCACGACACAAAATGTCATTGTTCAAGGTATCACCGGTACACACGGCTCATTTCATGCGCAAGCCATGAAGAAGAGTGGCACCAATATTGTCGCCGGTACTTCTCCGACCAAAGCCGGCACTATGGTTGATAACATTCCTGTCTATGCCACTATTGCTGACATCAAGCGCAACCACAAGGCAGACACCAGTGTCGTATTCGTCCCGGCACCATACGCCAAAGCAGCCATTATCGAGGCAATCGATGCTAATGTACCACTTATTATCTGTATTACCGAAGGCGTACCAATTCACGACATGCTCTATATAAAGAGTTATATCAAAGGTAGATCAAGTCAGCTCATAGGACCAAATTGCCCAGGTATTCTTCTTCCAGGTAGCGGTACGCTTGGGATTGTTCCAGCAAGTATGGGTTTACCTGGCTCAACTGGCGTCGTTAGTCGATCTGGTACCTTAACCTATGAGACAGTATCAGGTCTCTCTGCCCGAGGTATTGGTCAACGATATGTCATCGGTATTGGTGGCGACCCAATTCGCGGTACTGGTTTTATTGAATGTCTTGAATTATTTGAACGAGATCCACTTGTCGATAAAATCGTCCTGATTGGTGAAATCGGTGGCAATGACGAACAGCTGGCGGCGGATTATATCCGTACACACGTCACAAAGCCCGTCTATGCCTATATCGCTGGCCATCATGCCCCTGTTGGTGTTCAGCTTGGTCATGCAGGTGCAATCCTCGGCAGTGACGATGAGTCTGCTGGCGCAAAGTCACGCGCACTCGAAGAGGCGGGTGCTACCGTAAGTAGAAGCATCTCCCGCCTTGTCGCATCAGTAAAATGATATAATCAGACCAGATGAAAACTATTACTCTTCTTATCCCAGCTTATAATGAACAAGAAGTACTCGATCCACTCCTAGAGCGACTTGGAAAACTTGCCCATGACAACAATCGCTACTCATTCGAATTCCTGTTCGTCAACGACGGTAGTCGTGACAAAACGCTCGAAATCATAAAGTCTCGCGCTACAAAAGATGCGCGTATTAGTTATATCAACCTGTCTCGTAACTTCGGTAAAGAAATTGCTATGATTGCCGGCCTTGATAACGTCAAGAGCGACGCTGTCGTTATTCTTGATGCTGATCTGCAAGATCCACCAGAACTAATTCCCAAGATGATTGAGCTTTGGGAGCAAGGCTACGACGACGTTTACGCGCGCCGTAAAAGCCGCGCCGGTGAAACCTGGTTCAAAAAAGTAACCTCTGAGCTGTTTTATAAGCTCCTTCAGAAGTCTACGAGCATCCCGATTCAGCGAGATACCGGTGACTTCCGCCTGCTCGATCGTCGCTGCGTCGAAGCGTTGATTCAGTTCCGCGAATCACAGCGCTACACCAAGGGTATGTTTAGCTGGATTGGCTATAAGAAGAAAGAAATTGAGTATGACCGCGACCCGCGCGCTGCTGGTGAAACCAAATGGAACTACTTTAAGCTCGTTAATCTGGCGATTGATGGCATCACCTCATTCACGACCGCTCCGCTTCGTATTTCATCCGTTCTCGGTATTCTCGTCTCACTTGCTGCCTTTGTCTACATTATTTACCTGGTTGTTCGTACAATCGCTCATGGTACTGATCTTGCAGGCTACCCGTCAATGATGGCCGTCATCCTTTTCCTCGGTGGTATCCAACTTCTGTCTCTCGGAGTTATCGGTGAATACATCGGACGAATCTTTAATGAAAGTAAACAACGCCCACTCTACTTTATTGAAGAGTATCACAAGCACGGACATAAGAAATAACCTATGAAAGATCTGCTCGCTCAGCACGCCGAAAAGTTTCGTTTTGCCCTCGTTGGTGGTTTTAATACTGCCCTCGATTTCGGCATCCTGTTTGGGCTAACGGCACTCGGCGTTGATAAGATCCCTGCCAACTACATTTCAACGTCAGTATCATTCGTCTTTAGCTTCTTTGCAAATAAGACATTTACCTTTAAAGCAAAAAGCGGTAACGCAAAGCGTGAATTCCTCAGCTTTGTTATCGTCACCCTGATTGGGCTCTGGGTGCTGCAGCCGCTTGTTATCACCGCCGTTAGTCAACTACTTGAAACGACTACTCTCGACGGCACGATCACACTTCTCATCGCTAAACTGATCGCAACTGTCGTCTCACTTGTCTGGAACTATATCCTCTACTCGCGAGTTGTCTTTAAGAAGCACTAGATCGGTCTTATAGTCATGACGATAAAAGTAACACCTCGTAAGATTCGCTTCAGTCTCGTCAGCAGCACGGCAACTGCGCTCGATTTTACACTGCTGCTCATCCTCACTGCCTGCGGACTATCGACCATTGCCGCTAACTACATATCCTCGTCCGTATCATTTGTCTTTAGTTTCTTTGCCAATAAGAAGTTTACGTTCCGCACGCCCGACCATCATATTCAACGCGAAGCAGTACTCTTTATTATCATCACTCTATTTGGTATATGGGTGATTCAGCCCTTAATTATTTGGCCAGTTGAAGATCTACTCCGTCCACTCGGGCTATCTGGCTGGCTGCTCGTAACGATCGCAAAACTGACCGCCTCGATCGTTACCTTCTTTTGGAACTACCTCTTCTACACTCGTCTCGTTTTTAAGAAAAAGAAATAACCTACCGTATAATACATACTATGCATATCGCTATCGACGCACGTATCATAAGCTCAACTACCGGCACCTACGTCGAACGTCTCATCTCCCATCTTGAGAGAATCGATACGACTAACCGATACACAATCTTAGTTCGGCCAAACGATATTGATTTCTGGCAGCCGATTAATCCAAACTTTAGTGTCATGGCCGCAGATATTCCCGACTACTCCTTTGCCGAGCAAACGACATTCAAGCGCCTACTCGACGAGCTGAAACCTGATCTGGTTCACTTTTGCATGCCACAGCAACCAATCTTTTATAGAGGCGCGCACGTCACGACGATCCATGACCTGACTCTGTTTAATACCTATAACTCAGATAAGCACTGGCTCATCTTCCATATAAAACAGCTGGTCGGCCGCGTCGTTTTTAAGCGCGTCGGTAAAACGAGTCGTCATATCATCACGCCAACAAATTACACGAAGCAAGAATATACGAAATTTGCCCGTATCTCAGCCGACAAGGTCACGGTAACCTATGAAGCAGCCGATGGCATTCCCGGAGCAATTGAGCCCTATGAGCACCCTTTTGCGCAGTATCTACTCTATGTTGGTCAGCAGAGTGATTACAAAAACCTTGTCCGCCTCGCCGAAGCTCATCAGAAGCTCCTCGTCGAGTACCCCGATCTCGGACTAACACTTGTTGGCAAGCTAAATGACAGTGCTAAGAAGAATAAACAGCTATTTGAAAAACGAGGCTATAAAAATATCCTCTTTACTGACTTTCTTCCTGATTCAAAACGCAACTGGCTCTACACCCACTGCGCCGCCTATATCTTCCCGTCACTCATGGAAGGCTTTGGGTTGCCCGGACTCGAAGCGATGAACTACGGCGCCCCTGTTATCAGTAGTAACGCCACCTGTCTCCCTGAGGTATATGGCAAAGCAGCTCATTATTTTGATCCGCTTGATACGAGCGATATGGCTGAATCGATTGCCGAAGTCCTCTCCGATGACACCCTTCGACAAGACCTCATTACTCGTGGTCACGAACAAGTACGTAGTTATTCATGGCAGCGCATGGCCGAGCAGACCCTAGCTATCTATATGGACGCGTCTCAGAAATAAGCTGGCTGCTGAGTGAGCCTGTCTTTGTTCTTTTGACCACATACTGCTCATGCCTTATACTTTAGCCTAGATATGTGGGTAAAAAATAAACACCAAGATGGCTTTACGATTGTCGAGCTTCTCATTGTAATCGTTATTATTGGCATCCTTGCAGCGATTACTATCGTTGCCTATAACGGCATCCAAGAACGTGCCCGCGCAAGCACTGTCAGCTCAGCACTCAGCCAGGCAACACGCAAAATTGGTATCTATAACGCCGAAAACGGAAGCTATCCCTCGACCCTCTCGCTAGCAGGCGTAGCTAACACAAGTGATGTTTCGTATGAATACAACACCACCCCTACAGGCTACTGCATTACCGCTACTAACGGCACGACGTCATATAAGACAACCGAATCATCATCGCCAGCTCAGGGCGGCTGCGCTGGCCATAGCCAGGGTGGTATCGCGGCAATCACCAACCTCATGCCTAACCCAAGCTTTGAAGCTAATACGGCGAGCTGGTCATATCGCTGGTATGGTAACGTCGGTGGAGCGGGCACAAACTCCCGACCAACCAGTGGCGGGCTTCATGGACCAGCCTATCTCCGTAAAACATGGACGGTTGCCGGCGCAGCAGCAGATAACGGTTTCAATTCGACGAGTGGCCAGATTCCAGTAACCGCAGGACAATCCTATACCGCCTCTGGCGCGATGCGCACAAATCGTTCAGATTACAGCGCTCGAATTGGCTTTTCTTGGTACGACACGAGTGGTGTTGCGATTGGCGGTGTTATTTGGTCAAGCGGTACAACCCTTGGAGCTAATAGCTGGCGACGCATCAACCACACGGCAACCGCCCCGGCTGGAGCTGTCAGCTTGGTCGTGATATACAGTAATGGCAACTCTGTGCCGTGGGCAGTCGGCGACACGCTCGACTTTGACGGTGCCATGGTTAATACTGCTTCAAATACCAACTTCGCGGACGGCAACACGACCGACTGGGCCTGGACGGGATCACCGAATAACTCAACCTCAAATGGGCCACCGCAGTAATGAAACGCTCGCAATCAGGTTTTACAATAGTCGAGCTCCTTATTGTCATCGTGGTTATCGGCGTTCTCGCCGCCATCACGATTGTTGCCTATAACGGCATACAGGAACGCGCTCGCTACAGTACCATGCAACAAGATATTAATTCTCTCAATAAAGCGATTCAGCTCTACTACGCTGATAACGGCACCTACCCATATAGCGGAGCAGCCGGCGGAGTCGTCAGCGGAACAACTGTTGCAATACCCGGCCTCATACCCACCTATATAGCAAAATCCCCCACTATCCCTAATGATGGTATCGGTGGCTACTACGCCTATATTTGGTCAGCAAATGGCACTAACTACAAAATATTGAGACTCGTGCCGACCGGTACACCTCTTCCGTCAGTTGAGCAGTCAAACCAAAATCCAGATCCAAACACAGGCCGTACTGGACGAGGCTGGGGCTACTGGTCAAGCGGCGGCAGTAATCTATAACTGATAGTAATAGAAATAAAATACAGCGAGGACATGATAGCCTCGCTGTATTTTATGAAAAAAAGTAGAACCTATGAGCTCTTTTGAGCAATAATAATCCGGCGTTCACGACCTTCACCTTCAGAGAAGGAACGAACATCATCATATTCACTAGCAACATGATGGACGATACGACGATCAGCCGCGCTCAGGTCACCAACATACGAATCGCCGGTGCGACGAACTTCTTCAATCCATTCACGGGCTTGTTTAGCGACTTTTTCAGCACGAATTTTCTTGTAGTCAGCGATATCGATATTAACGCGCATCACTTCCGCTTCTTTATTACGAAGTGTCGTTGATACCAAGAACTGGAGGCTACGTAGTGTCTCGGCATTACGGCCAATCAGCAAACTGTTGTATTCGCTCGTTGGCACGGTCAGCTCAATAACATCCTCCTCGCAACTGGCTTCAACTACCAAATTAACGCCGAAGAATGATAGCAGATCCTCAAGATACTTTTTAGCGTAATCGACTGAAGCTTGCTTATCCATGATTATTTCCTCGTATCTTTCGCCTTAATACGTGTAATGTTCGTTTTAGTCGCTGTCTTAGGCGATACAATCGTCTTTGCCTCAACCGCCTGCTTTGCACGAGCCTTAGCGGTAGCCTTCTTTGTAGGTGCCGTCATTACTTCGTCGGCAATATCCTCAAGCTCTTCTTCGTCTTTCTTTAGTAGGAAGTGCTGCTGGATGACAGCAACGACGTTTGATGTTGCGTAGTACAGGGCAAGTGCACCTGGTACGGTGACCATAATGAAGAACATCACAAATGGGAGGACTTTCATCATCTTACCCATAACAATGGCATTCATCTCAGCCTGGTCGGCCTGCTTGCCTTCAGCTGCTTCGGCCATAATATCGCGAAGACGCTTCTTACTTGGCTCGTGTGGCATTGTCTGCTTGCTCATGATGTACTGCGTAATGGCTGCAACTGCCGCAAGAAGAATTAGTGGAATACTGACCGTACCACCGCTAAAGGCTGTCTTTGTTAGGTCAATAAACCCAAGAAACTGTTCATTGAATGATGCTGGGTTGGAAATAATTGCCTGAATCGGTGCCAACTTCTCCATGAAGTCGTAGGTATATTTACCGATATCATCGAGGTGATTAGTAAAAATCTGAATCACATGGAAGAGGGCGATGAAAATAGGAAGCTGGATTAAGAGAATACCAATTGAGCGAAATGGATTAACTCCGTGTTTCTTGTAGAGCTCCATCATTTGCATACTCTCAAGCTGCTTATTGCCCTTGGTACGCTTCTTGATCTTCACGAGCTCTGGCTGAAGCTTGCGCATCGCCTTTGTCTGATGAAGCATACTCTTTGTCAGTGGGAACAAGGCAAAGCGAACGATAATCGTAAAGATAATCAAGCTAATACCAAAATCACCGCCTGGAATAAGTGAGTAGATACCGATCAATAAGTTAAAGATTGGCTGTACAACAATAATGTCAAAAATATTCACGTGTTACCTCTTAGTGGAAATCTATATTTAGCCTTTATTATACCAGATTTTGGCTACTTTTCGTAGAGATCAGCTTGCTCAAACAGCTGCTGGACAAGAGCCGTTAACTCTTCGGCGGTCATCGATTCTAACTCGCTGTTAAATACCATCAGCGCCATATCATGGGCTGGACGTAGTTTCGGTAGTTCATGACGGATCACTTCAAAGATACGACGACGCACGCGGTTACGGCGAACGGCGCTTTTAAGTACCTTCTTACTAATCACGACAGCAAACCGCGAATGACCACGGTGTGGATTCACGACATACTTAAGCGTCAGCAAACGGGAACGAATAGCTTCGCCGTTTTTATAGACGTACCTCAGGCTGCCGTGGCCATGAAAACGATGATGAAGTGTTAACATATATACTTCCATTATACTTAAAAACAGCCACTTCTTACGAAATGGCTGTTTTTATTGTCTTATGTCTATATTAGACAGTAAGTTGAGCGCGGCCTTTGATGCGGCGTCGCTTGATCACTGCGCGGCCAGCTTTGGTCGCAATACGAGCACGAAAGCCGTGTGTGCGGGCGCGGTGACGAGTGTGTGGTTGGTGTGTTCGCTTTGGCATATCTGTACTAGTGTAGCTTTTTTGGCTCTTTTATACAAGCGTAAGTACTTGCTTTGATGGCATTGACGTTATCTAGTATATAAAACTTATCCCCACATACTAGGTAGTTATCCACACATTAACAGAGGTGACATTGAATTGTGGATAAGTGATACCCCTATATACCGTGATGTACCTCACACTATATAGGTTGTGGAAAACTTTTTTTTACCGTATAGTTGACGGTAGAAACAATGTGAGTCGGCAAGCTTCGACAGAGGGGTTATTTCTTATGGATCATGCGTTATGGCAAAGTGTTTTAGGCGAGATTGAACTCTCGGTTTCACACGCTGCTTTCACGACATGGTTTAAGAATACTGAACTCATCGACAATACTGGCTCGCACATTACTATTGCTGTTCCAAACATTTTTGCGCAGCGACAATTTGAAGTAAAGTTCAACTCACAGATCCGCGCTATCTTAGAAAAAAACGGCGTTACCCCTGAAAAGATTACCTATAAAGTAAAGACTTCGGGTAAGCGAACGGCAGTTAACCGTGAGATTACATCGACTAACCAAACAGCCACAAGCGCTGCTGTCGATGAACTCGTTAGTCGACCACGTGGCTCATCAAGCTCGGCACCGCTCACGACTTCCCCCTTAAATGCCGGCGGTCTTAATCCTCGCTACCGTTTTTCAAACTTCGTCGTTGGCTCAAGCAACGATCTTGCCTACACTGCGTGTCAGGCAGTAGCGAGTAATCCAGGTACTAAATACAATCCCCTCTTTTTATATGGTGGTGTTGGTCTTGGTAAAACTCACCTTATGCAGGCGGTTGGCAATGAGATCATCGCCAAGCAACCAGATGCCCGTATTCTGTACGTCAGCTCTGAAACCTTCGTGAAGGAATTCCTTGAAAGCATTCGTTTCAAAAAGAAAGGCTTCTCTGACAAGTATCGCAACGTTGACGTTCTTATCGTTGACGACCTGCAGTTTATTGCCGGTAAAGAAAAGACTCAAGAAGAATTCTTCCATACCTTTAATGATCTCCACCAGAATAATAAGCAGATTATTATTAGTAGCGATAAACCACCAAAGAGTATCCCTACTCTAACTGAACGTCTTCGCAGCCGTTTTGAAATGGGCATGGCAATAGATATCCAGATGCCAGACTTTGAAACACGCTGTGTCATTATTGAAACAAAAGCCTCACTCTCCGGGGTTGAACTAAGTCGTGACACGATTGAATACCTGGCCAATAACATCAAGACCAACATTCGTGAACTTGAAGGTGCGCTCAATCAGCTCCTTGCCTACGCCGAGATGCGCGGCGTAGAGCCGGATGTCACAACAGCAGAAGGTCTCATCGGTAATGTTCGCCAGTCGCGCCCGCAGCACCTGACACCAAAACAGATCATTGATAAAACTGCCAAGCACTTCCAACTTGATGTCAGTGAGGTCTGTAGCGCTAAGCGCGACAAGCATATTGTCGTCCCGCGCCAGATTGCGATGTATCTACTCCGAAGCGAACTGCACTTGAGTTTCCCAAAAATTGCTGGTGAGCTTGGTCGTAAAGACCACACAACTGCGATTCATTCTGTTGAAAAGATTGAAAAAGCCATTAAGCTCGATTACCTTATTCGGACTCAAGTCGCCGAAATACGGGAGAAATTATATGCCTAATACCCTATCTATTGCCTGTGTAAAAGGTGTGAACAACCTGCGGAAAGCCCCAGGGATAACCAGTGCACAGCAATCCACAGGTATCCGTACAAGTACGAGTAACCCCTCACTTCCATGGGTACAACCACAGGTTATCCGCACAGTTGTACAAAAGTTATCCGCCGGCTTATCCACATGTAAATATCGCTTATCACCCCTGATGAATACATTTTTTACCCAGTTTCCACAGCACCTATTATTACAACCACTAAAGGAAAATTAAAAGAAAGGTAATAACAATAATGGAACTAACAGTTACCCAGGAAAACCTCGCAAAAGCACTTAGTGCCGTTGGTCGAGTAGCCAGTAGTAAAACACAATTACCGATTCTCAGTAATATTCTTTTACGAACAGACAGTAACCGTTTACTTGTTGCAGCAACAAATCTTGAAATCGCAACTACTCAACATATTGGTGCGAAAATAGTTAAACCAGGAGCAATTACTGTC
Source organism: Saccharimonadales bacterium (SeqCode) (assembly GCA_049295575.1). GTDB lineage: Bacteria > Patescibacteriota > Saccharimonadia > Saccharimonadales > Saccharimonadaceae > UBA6022. The sequence goes on along the minus strand of JBAQQX010000001.1, from coordinate 60,047 downwards.
CCTGCACGTCTCGTCAGTGAATTCATTTCAAGTCTTCCTAAAGGCACGGTTGAACTACGAGTTGAACATGACCATCTTCATATTAAGGCTGGCAGTTACAGCTCTACTATTAATGGTGTCATTGCTGATGACTTCCCTGAACTACCGACAATTGATGAGACTTCATCGATTCAATACAGTATTAAGTCAGAAGATTTCAAGCAGGCCATTAGCCAAACGGTTATTACGAGTAGTAATGATGCGACTCGCCCTGTTCTTACCGGTGTATATTGGCATTCGCATGAAGGCTATCTCTACTTGGCCGCGACTGACGGCTACCGCTTAAGCGAGCGCCGTTTAGTTGAAACAACCAGCGACGTCTCTGCGATCGTACCAACGACGAGTCTTCAAGAAGTACTTCGAACTGTTGGTGATGATGTGGACGAAGTGGAAATCTTGTTCGATGAGACTCAGGTTCGTTTCCGTGCTGGTGAGGCTGAAATTACCAGTCGTTTAATCGATGGCAACTTCCCTGACTACCGACAGCTTATCCCAGCTTCGTCTGATACCTCAATTACTCTCGCTAAATCTGACTTTGTTCGTATTACCAAGATTGCTGGTCTGTTTGCTCGTGAATCTGGTGGCAGTGTGACACTGACCGCGGATAGCGAAAAGAAAACCATGTCAATTCACTCGATCGCCTCACAGCTTGGTGAAAACACCTCAGAGTCGCCAGCCGACGTCAGTGGCGATGGTCAAGTCACGCTGAACTCTCGCTACCTTAGTGAAGCACTTGGCGTCGTCGACGGCGACACAGTAACTTTTCGTTTTAGTGGAAAACTAGCCCCTTGCGTTCTTACGGCAGTGGAAAAAGATGTTCAGTATCTTCATATCATCATGCCGCTTAAGAGCTAATACGTAGCCGTGGCGCGCATTACTTCCCTTCGTGTTCAAAACATTCGTGCCCACGAACAGTTTTCACTTGATGTCTCGCCACAGGTAACTCTTATTACTGGTCGTAACGGCAGCGGTAAGACATCGCTGATTGAAGCGGTCTATATTGCCCTTCAAGGTACGTCATTTAAGGGGTCGGACAACGACGTACTGCGCGCCGAGCAGCCGTGGTGGCGCATTGATGTAGGTTTTGACGATAGAGTAACGCGAACGGTCAAGTTTGATTCAACCCGCCAAACTGGCCGTAAGCAATTTATTGTCGATGATAAAACCAGTTATCGTCTTGGCACAAAATATAAATACCCGGTCGTCTTATTCGAACCGGATGATCTTCGTCTGCTTCATGGTTCACCGACACGTCGCCGTCAGTTCATCGATCGCCTTATCAGCCAATTAGACCCGCTCTACGGCCCGGCACTACGTAAATACGAACGTGCACTCAAGCAACGAAATAATCTGCTTAAAAAAGCCCATACGACGCACGACGAACTATTTGTGTGGAATATCGCCCTGAGTGAGTACGGCGCCTATATTATTGAGCAGCGTATCCGGTTTATTGAAGAGATTAACAGTCATTTAAATGATGCCTATAACGACATTGCTCAGTCGAAAGATAGCGTAACCGTCCATTATTCCCATACTGCTATTGGATCAGTGAAACAGAAGCTTTTAGCCGAACTTCATAGTCATAGTGAGCGCGACAAGATCCTTGGCTATACGAGTAGCGGCCCGCACCGCCATGATGTCATCTTTCGTTATAACGACACGCCTGCCCTGTCTGTTGCCTCACGTGGTGAAGTGCGAAGCATCGTCTTGGCACTAAAGTTCCTAGAGGTAGATATTATCGAAAAGATCACCGGTATTAAGCCGGTTGTACTGCTTGATGATGTGTTTAGCGAGCTTGATGAGCAGCGTCAGTCGGCCTTGATGACAAATATGAATGACTGTCAGCTTATTCTAACGACGACAGATAATCATCATAGTGAAAGTGATATCGTCTCATCGATATCATTAACCTAGACTCTAGTTCTAGTGAGCGGCGCCTGGGAATATGACATCCGGTGAGGTATTGTAGGCCTCTAACTCGTGGTTGACGAAGACAATATTAGATTTATCTAATGGGAACCCTAATGCCGTAAATTCAGCCAGGGCTTTATCTTTTAGTGCGATAAGTTCGCTGGTTCGGCTCTCACCTACGGTCGGTGATTTAATAATGATAGCAAAAGTCGGCTTGTTATTTGCGTTGAGGCCTCGGTAATACGAGACAGTATAGTCGCTATTGGTGATAATCGGTCGTATGTTTGAGTCGGTTGAGGCGTAGATCTCTTCTTTGCTTCGATCAAACCCGGCATTATCAAGCGAAAGTAATGCATTAGAGAGAACTTGGCTATCAACCATATCGACACAAATTGCCCGCTTTAACTCGTTCGTAAAGTCTTTTAGAGACGGACAGAGGTAAATATAGTACTCACGTGTATTGATTGGTAGTTTTTCGTACAGCGGATTTTTGGTTTCAATCTTTTTTGCGATATCGGTAGATTTTTTGGCGCCAAAGCCTTCAAAGATAGACACTGACGTTGGATCGCTTCGAAGAATACTCCAGGCTTCATCGGTCTGCGGAGTAAGCGCAAGTAGAACGGTTTTTGTCTCATTTTTCTCAACAGATACGGTAGTGGTTTCAGTCGAGAATTCAGCTCTAGATAACTGAATCGTGTGCTCTCCGGGCGATACGACGATCTTTTGGTTATATGAAACAGTGCCATATTCCTTATTATCTATGGAGAGGTCGGCTGAGGATGGTGCGATCTGTAGCTGAATATAAGTCTTTGGCGTTAGTGCGTAGATAAGCCAGATGAATAGGCCGACAAAAACTAGACCACCTATAATAATTAGTTTTTTTGTATTAGGATTCATTTAGCTTTCCTTTCCTATAAATCGAGCAAGCAGCGTGTTTTGCTGAGTTGTAACGTAGCTGCTCATATTGTCGCTCACTGCTGGTACGCGCTGAGTAAGTGAGGCGTCGACAGTATCGAATTCTCCGTTACCGACGTAAATAGCGGTATGTGTAAGAGAGATAAAGATATCTCCAGGTTGGAAGTCGCTCATCGAAGGATTATCTTTTGTGAAATATTTATCTGGGTTGCTAGTGACATATGGTTTTTGAGCGCCGTACACGTCAACGAGCGGATAATTAGGATCAACGCCGGACGAACGCATAACGGTTGAAACAAAACGTCCGCAATCGCTAAACGGTGCGATACCGTCAGTTTCGTTTATAATCTTGCCGTACTGGGCGATTGCCGCAACGTATTCTTTGGTTGCATCAGACTTAGTGGACTTACCTTCGGCGACTGGTTTATCCCATGCGAGACCAAGGGCGGTCTTGATAATATCTCCCTGATGAACACCGGCGGTTGAGCAGCCGCTACTTTGTGACGATGTATCTGACGTCGATGAGGCTGGAGCGGAGCCTTTGTATTTTTCGTATATTTCTTTGGCATTTTTAATACGTAAATTATCCATCGCCTCGGCTTCACCCGGACGTTCGTAGATTTTACGAATCGCAACGGTCGCAGCATCGATATCAGTTCCTGCTCTAAAGGCTGGATTGAGTATGACTGCAGACTCCTTACCTTCTAGCTCTTGTTTAATAAAGGCCAGCTGAACTGTCAGGTCGGAGGGTGGTAAATTTTGTTGGGCAGCGAGTGCGTTGAGCTCTGCTTTTCGTCCGCCAAGCCACTGTGCTAAGCCGAAAGCGCCAATACTATTTGTCTCCGCCGGATCAAGATCCGGCCCGGCCTCTTGCATGAAGTTACCAACAAATGCCGCTGCCTGTACAGCGTTAAGTGCCTTATTGTCATTTGTTTTAAGCGGCGTACTGACGAAGAAATTAAAGATCTTTTCGGCTGTTACGCTGCCGGTTACGCTAATGCCATTAGATGTCGTGCAGTCTTCCATATATTCACTGTCGTAGTGAGTGACATCATTACTAAGATAGAAGTTAATATCTATCGCCTGAACAGTAGAGGTTGCGAGCTGACTGACGACGAGACTTATGCCTATAAACGCAACAGCTACCTTTTTATGTCGTTTGGTGATGGAAGTAAAGTGAATCATATTAGCCGCTCGTTCCTAAGATAGTTGTTGGGTCGACTGCATTACGTGGGAATCCTCCGTTATATATACCAAAGTGAAGGTGCGCTGCCTGACTGCAGCCGGTATTACCTGATAGTGCAATGAAGTCACCTGCCTTCACGGTATCGCCGACTTTTACTTTAATACCATCGGCACTAAGGTGGGTATAGAGTGTATCGACGCGACTGCCATTGATCGTATGCTGGATCATAACCGTATACTGCGTACCATTAAAGCTTGCGAATGGTGCGGCTGCAGTACAGGCCGCCTGTGTCATGTACATGTCAGGCCCAGCGTGAGTAACAACACCGTCGCGAGCAGCATAAATATCTGTTCCAACTGGAACAGGACTGACATCCATGCCATTGTGTCCGCCGTAGCAGCTAAATCCACATGCTTTCGTTCCCTTAGGCGCTGGCCATGCCCAGCCGTCGTCTTTAATGTTGCCACTATTAGCGAGTGATCCAGTGGTTGCTGTTGGCGTGCCAGGGGCGCTTAACGCTCCGTATGAATACTGATCATTAGTAATGCCTTCAGCCTGCAGGGCGGCACCAACAACCATCTTCTCTAGTGCGCACGGGTCGGATACTCCATAAGTTGGAATGAGACTGGCAGTTCCCTCTACTTTTGGAAGTGTCTTTCCATCATGTGGCTTACCATCGTATAGCCCGAGGCTATCCTCGCGAGCTTTATTCGTCTCCTCGCATTTAGCAGGCGTGTATACTTCTGGATCTTGAGTGAGTGCAGGGTCATTGACCGAATAGCCATACATTGGAAGTCCAAACGGATTTGCTGTGTTGTCAGCGGTAGCAGCTGATGCGGTTTGACCTGCAAATGCTGTCTGAAGAGCCGTCATAGGCAGTTGTCCAAGTGTAGCCGTACTAGTTGGCGTCTTGAGGATAAGCTGCTGTAAGAACGAACCTTGTAGATTGGCATCGAATAATTTTGCCATCATTGGCTGGTTGTCGTAGTACTGCCGCTCACTATCCTGGTATGAGTTTCGCACCATGGCAACTTGCTGATCGCTCAAGAGTGAGCCGCCGCCGCCCATCGCTTTTCCGCTACTGTCTACACCTGAAAGCATTAATTCATTTTGTTCAATGCGAATTGCACCGCTGAGCGCATCATAGTTATTGGCACCAGTTGCTTCTGGGCCAATCGTAGGTATGTCAAAGATAAGTCCCATGAGCCATTCAATGCTTGGTTGAAGGAGATCTCCGAGACTGTTGAGGGCTGCCTCTACTCCTGGGATGGCTTTGAGAATGTTCGTTACGCTTTCTCCAATAAGATCAATAACCTTGCTGACACTATTCACCCAACCATCAGCAATAACGGCCAAGGCGGACCAACCAGGCATATTTACGAATGCCGATGAATAGTCTTTAACAGCGCGACGCTCAGGACAGACAAGCTGGCCTGGTTCGAGCGCGACAACTTTTGCTCCTTCGGCAGTGTCACATTCTCGTGAAATACTAGCGCCAGTATCATTTAATATACCCGATTCAGCCTGGAGAAGCGGGCTTTTTTCAGCTTCATTGAATAACTCCGTCGCGGCGGCAAGTGTTTCAATATCGAATTCACCTTCATTTACTTTCATTTTTTCGTTTGTGACAACAACACCGGCTTCATCGCCGTAACCAAAACCTGTATAAGCCTGAGTGATGATGTCGTAATTTATTTGCTCAAGTGCGCGGCTATCAACCGAGTCAACCGACCTAAATACAAGATCAAGAATACCAACGCCGGCAGCACCGCCGCCCACCATCGCAATTACTTTCTTTGAGAAGAATTTTGACATGAGCTCCCCACTGTTAGATGAGGTAGACGAAAGCTCTGCGTTGAACGCTTCGGCTGCGGCTTGCTGACTAACAAGTCGCTTATACTCTTCACTCTCTTTATCGAGCGGATTACCCTCTGAGTCGACGGCGGAATTCGGATCCACCACCTCTTTACTGAGCTCGGAAATAAGTTTTTCGCACGGCGTACCGCCCTGAAGACAGGCAAGATAGGTGGCCATTCGAGGCGATATCTTACCAACTGTATTCTTGAAGATATTAGTCTTGAGTGTTGCCTTGGCGTTATCTAGCTTAGTAACGGCACTATCGATTTTATTCTCGATCACTGGTGGGCCTCGCCAATTCTTAATGCCGTATTTCTGCATAAGAATCTTGCGAGCAAGATAACGTGTTACGAAATTTGAAGACTTACTTGTCTTTTTAATTTCTTCTTTAAGATACTTTCTCATATCGGCATGCTTATCAATTTCTCGCATGGCAGTGTCGATGTTTCTTTCACCGTTATTTATTGATACTTGCCATCGCTGAGCTTTACCGCCAAGGCTTGCCCTTCCCTGGGCATCAACATCAATAGTAAACCCGAGCTTCTTCTCAAAATACTCTGATCCCCAGGTAGTAAAGAGTGAACAGGCAACCGATCCATTGCCGCAAAAAACTAATTTAGCCTCATTTTCTGGCATATTAGCATTTGCCTTCATGATGAGTTGCGTTGCGAGTGCGCGGACGAGCAGGTATTCTGTGCGTTGCTCGACGGCATGGGCTGGAATGCTGCTTGCGACACCAGTAATATTCTTTATGAACATCTCGAGCTTAAGAGGAAGCAGTGAGAGAAAACCAATACCGATGGTTAATAGCGCGCCACTGATACCAAGGGTAGCCAGCCATTTCTTATTACCTTTAAAGCGCGAAACAAAGCTCGCTTTTTGTGGCTGCTTGCCTGTTCCAGTATAGGTATGGGCTGGCGGTGGTGTCTGCTCGCCTTCGCGTAGCGCGTCGATCCCGGATGTCGATTCATTATCGGTGCCACTGGCACCAGCTCTGTTTTCCTGATCGGCAAGATCACGAGCTTGTTCAGTATGAGAATTGACACCAAAATGAGGCCGAATATCGGGTGCAATATCTGAGTCTTGTCGTCGTGCCGGCTCCGCCATAGTTATTTATTATTATACGCTAGAAAGTTCCGTTTGGATTAGCGTATCCACCAGTTGTCACCTGTTCGGCTTGCTGGGGTGGCGGCACGTTAGCGGTAGGGTTTGTGGTAATAAGACCTGTCTCGGTCTGGCTAGCCATGATTTGAATATGAACATGGTTTTGTCCGGCGAAGAAGAGGCCTTGTCCAACTGGGAAGTTGGCGAGACGCTTCTTCTCTTCCTCGGTCAGTTTAAAGACATCCGAAAGAACATCAACAGCACTCGATGATTGCTTCAGGAGCAGCTGCATCGAAGAGTTGGCAACGATCGCGCGACCCATCTTACTTCCCATGAAGTCTTCGACGTCTTGGGTGATCGTAGTAAGACCAAGGAAGTATTTACGTGCTCGTTTAGCAAGGCTAAATAGGAAGTTGGCTGAATCATCATACTTCATGAGCTGCCATGCTTCATCGACGATAAGCATACGCTTACGCTGATCGGTGCGTACAATATTCCAGATGTGTGAGAGGACAATGTACATCGCTACTGGACGAAGTTCATCTTCAAGGTCACGAATATTAAAGACAACCATGTGATTATTAATATCAATGTTACTTTGCTGTGAGAAGATGCCGGCAAAGGTTCCTGTCGTGTATTTACGAAGACGCTGGGCTAATTGTGGGCCAGTGCCGCCCATATGAAGAAGCGTATCGTAGAGATCACTGATGGTCGGCGGTAGTGAGTTGTGCGTGAGTGGGTCACTTGTAATACCCATGCGAGCATAGGTATCGATCAGTGCCTGATCGAGGTCAGCCTCTTCGGCTGGTGTAAGAGCTGACATAGCTACTCCGTTAGCCGCGAGCTGTGAGCCGCCGAGCATGAGGCGAAATAGCCCATGGAGAGTGACGAGGTTGGCGCGGAGGGCATCGTCAGCCTCGTCGTTATCGATGACACGCGGAAGGTCAAATGGATTAATACGCGTATCAGCATTGAGACTAAGACGGACGTAGCTGCCACCAACAGCGTCAGACAACTTCTGATATTCGTTTTCTGGATCGATAATGATCACATCGCTGCCGACCATCATCGAGCGGAGCGCTTCAAGCTTCACAGTAAATGATTTACCTGCACCAGATTTCGCAAAGACAATCATGTTAGCATTCTCTAGTGAGAAGCGGTCAAAGATAACGAGTCCGTTGTTATGCATGTTGATACCATAAAGAACACCTTTACCATCGGTGAGGTCGGCGCTGGTGAATGGGAAGCTGGTGCTGATCGCGCCAGTGTTCATGTTGCGACGAATCTGAAGCTGATCTGTCATCTGAGGCACCGTACTATTAAGCCCTTGTTCTTGCTGGCTGCTGGCTACTTTACTAAAGATAAGTTGCTGACCAAAGATAGTTTCAATCTTGTGCTGTACGAAATTAAGTTCATCGAGACTGTCGGCGTACAACGTGACATACAGACCATAGCGGAAGAAGCGCTCTGCGCCGACCTGTAGTTGATCGCGAAGTTCCTCAGCATCTTGAATAGCCGCTTCAAGACCTGGGTCGCGCGTTTTACCCTTCTCACTATTGATCGACATGCTTGCTTCAAGCTGAGTCACTTTTTTGCGCAGATTGTTAAGTACGACCTGACTCTCGACTGGGTAGATGAACATACTAATATCAAGTACTTCGTCAATATTAATAATCGAACTTAGCCAACCGGTGTAGATTTGGCGTGGGTAACCGTAGACATAGAGGGTGCGGCCGTACTTTGTCCCAAGTCGGAAGTGTGATGAGTGAATCTCAAGGCTGCTTGGCGCAATAAGATCGCGTAGAGTATTAATACCAGTTAAGAAGGCCTGTTCCACTTCGGCTTGTTCGCGAGCGCGCTGTTGAGCAGCAATGTCGATTGGATCTAATTTTTTCTTAGCCATTAGAGCGCTCCTCCTGAAAGATTTGGTCGAGGTGCTTCACCTTGTCCCTTTTTTACGAATGTTGTCGTTATGTTATCAAAATCCCCAAGTGGTTCACGCACGGCGGTGTCCGGGTTGTAGACGTTGTAATAGAGTTCGCCTAACTCCTTGGTTGAGAGTTGAACGCTTTTGACGCCGAGCTGGAATAGTCCACTCGTAACAGAGTCGATACGGTTTTTAATTTCATCTTTAGATTTTTCATAAGTGACCTGATCGATTTTTGTAACTGCTTGATTCGGTTTAGCGAAAATCTTTCCAAAGAAGCCCTTGCCCGCTTCAACGAGATTAGCCGCGTCGCCGCCCGGGAAATATGGCACGACGATAAAGAAGCTCTTATCCATGATGTTGGCTTCTTGAGATAGAATATCAATAAAGTTAATGTAGTCATCCATAAGGACGTTAAGAAGCATGTTGTCCTGTGCTTTTCGGATGTTTACGAGTCGATCAATATACGGCCCGATGTCGACGCGTTGTGAACGGACAAAAATCTGAATTGGGAAATTTAGCGAGTTGAGGAAATTCTGATAGCTAAATTCGACCCCTTCTCGTTCACGGCTACTCATAAGATCGAAGTTGATTGATTGGCAGGCAACAACAGCTCGGAAGCTGCCGTCGTTCATTACAACCATGCCATCTCTTATTTCTGAGATGAGAAGACTATTTTGGGTTGTGTTGGTTGCACGTGGTGCCGGCGTCGGTGATGACGAGGTGGCGCCACTTCCCTGTGGGGCTGGACCAGCTGCTGGTGGCATTTGATTATTTGGCGGCACGTATTCCCACACTTTCCTAGATTACGCTGTCGATTTAACGGAGCGAGATAACAACTTCTTCTTCAGAAAGCATTGCTTCTTTCTGCTTAATACGGTTTGCCTCCCGGGCGATCGTCTCAATCGACAAGTCGTGTTGATTTGCAAGGTTTATTATATCAGGTGAGATAGGCTTGGCGCTAGTGCTTGGTGGTGGCGCAATAGGCGCTGGAGTCGGCTTCGGAATTGGCTGATCTGCAAGGGGCTGGATAACTGATTGATGGATAGCTGCTGGATATGGGTTGAAATGAACAGATGGATCATCACTGGCAGCTTGAGGTGCTTGTGGTGCTGGCATGGCAACAAATGAATCTTGTTGAGGATCCGCGATAGACTGTTCAGTAAGAAAGGTGTCGTATGGGTTGATAATCGGAGGGGCTGGTGTTGGGGTGGGTGCTTCGATTTGCGGCTGATGCATGCGGTCAATCATTTCTTGGCGGCGTCGACTGTCGGCAGCATCGATCATGTGATCAATGTTTTGTGATACCGGCGCATTACTATCGAGGATATCCTCAGTCTGCTGCGCTTCATAATAGGCGTCGGTATTCATCGGGCTGTTTGGGGCCGGCGCACCGACACCACGAACTGACCATCCTTGCGAGTCAACAACGTTTGCAAGGTATGACAAGCGTCGAGAGGCTTCGCTTTGCGATAGATCTTTGGTGCGTTGCATCTCAACTATCTTTGGTACGGTAATTTCAATTAAAGACGACAGGCCATCTGGCGTCCAAAGTCGTTTTCGTGGTTTTAAATTGAATGATACGATTGCGGCTAGGTAGATTTCCATTGGCTGATCTTTTCGAAGTGGCAACGCTAAGGCGCCGAACAGAAGAATGATCGGCAACGGGATAATAGCCAGTGGTATAAATAATTGAGCAAGTCCCCACGCTGCTGCGATTGAAAGCGCGACAATGATTAAGTAGACAAATTGGCGGAAGCTAAAAGGCCCAATGAGCTTATCATCTGCCTCAACATCTTGTGGTACCTTGTAGACCGCCATACTGCTTATAGTATAGCAGTTATTCTATATGAGGTCATCGATGTCATTGAGCACTTGAAGACGTTCGCCGATTTTACCGCTGTAGAGTGGATTTGATTTAGCCTTGGCAATTTCTTGCTTAATGGTAGCCAATGCTTCATCATCCAATGGGACACCTGACGTGTTCGATTCAATCGTACTAAGGATCGTATTGAGGTACTCTTTATCATGAGTAACGAGTAAGTCTGCAGACCCAATCTTGTTGGCATTAATTGTTTGAGCGACGTATGTATCAATACGCGCTTTACCCGCTGGTGGTGCAATACCTCGTTTGATGTCGGCAATAATTCCTGCACCTGCAAATTTAGGCTTATTGCTGTTTGCGATTAACGTATCAGCAAAAGCTTGTCGGAAATCTTGATTCTCTTTACTTGCATTGATTTCAATATTTTCCATCAGCTTAAGTATTTCGTTCGTATTAGCACCGCCAGCGATCTTCATAATAGCTGCTTCACGCATATCATCCGTCACGATAATGCCCTCACGGCTAATATTAAGGGCGATGTCGCCGACAATGTCATCCGTGAAGTTTTCGTGATTGAGAATAGTCGTGGCATTACCGACGGACTCACTATGTGCCTTAGACTGTGCGCTAATCGCCGATGCGAGCGCACGCTGTGCGCCTGCGACTCCCTGAACGCCACCAGCATACGCTTGAAGTGAGCGGCCATCCCCAGCGACATTCGAATCGTTCTTCTTGAGTTTGTTCGTAAAGTCTTCATTCCAGGCTCGTTTTGCGGATTCATGGCGCATACCATTTAGCGCTACCATCTCCGCGCTTGAGCGCATACTATTCATAATAGTAGAGAGTTCGCCGGTCGGCACAACAGCGCGACCAGATTTTAACTCATCCATGAGTGCGGCTGTTTCGGTCGTTTCAGCTTCTAGCTTAACTTTTGACGCTTCTAGCTTGGCGTTATCGATATTGAGCTTAGATCCAGACATGTTAATTTCTTGCTGTAGATGTATATTGGCATTATTTTTAGCTGTTTCCTCAAGCTGATGTGCAACATGCTCAGCTTTGTGTAATTTCAGACCATCTTCAGTGCCGGCGAATAGTGCGTTTGAGGTGGTGTTGTTGACAGATTTAAGACCTTCGCGGTTTCGCTTGAGGGTATCTGCTTTAAGGGCGGAACGTCGGAATGCATTACGTCGTCGTAATGTACCATCCTTAGCCATTTGGCGATTCTTTGCGGCTTCGTTAGCGTTCTTTTCCTCAAGGCGACTATTTGCCCAATTCTTGGTGCGATCAACGAGCCCTTTATTAGGGTTGTTTATCATACCAGCAATTCGCCCAAGAAGTGAACCGCTGAGCTTGAAAAGGATTGGCGTAATAAATAGTGGCGCTACCTGAACAGCCATACCAAGAATGACCATGACGAGTGCGTTGCTGTTGCCTGTCGTAACAGCGCTTTGGATAATCAATTCACCGGCAAGCTGTGAACCACCGAAGATAAGGGAGAATGCAGGGAACATAATAAGCATCGTCATGAGAAGGTCTCGCCACTTTTCAAACCACTTCTCTGTGTTTGGCAGTAGGTACGCAACCATCGCAAGCGGCGAGAGAACAACCAGAATCACAATAAGTGCTTGGCGAGTGGCAAGCACGACAATAACAAGCAGTACGGCCAGGAGTCCCGACACGAGGGCTGGCAATATAAGATAGATTGCACCGGCAGCCGCGCCTTGTAGTGCGGCAGCTGCGAGTTTGAAGCCAATAACACCAGCTCCCACTACTGTCCCGCCAGACAGGATGAAGCCAGTAACGTCACTCCAACTTGTAACTTCCCACGAGTCGCTTGTCGTTCCGCTCAGGGCATTCCTGACAGATATAAACATATCCTGAAGAGAGTAGCCGATAATATTTGAAAGATCGACAGCTATCGTACAGATGTAATACGAAACATTGACGAGGATGGCCGCAATAATTAGGCGAGGAAGTAGCTTTTTAATACCGTAGTTACTGACGCCTGTGCTTGTGATCTGAGAGTAGATAATGATAAGAAAGCCAATGATAAAGGCAATGTTAGCAAAGCCACGCATAAAGTCCCATGATCGGTAGAGTGTACTTTTGTCAGATGACTGTATCGGCTGCACCTCTAGGAAGCCGCGCAATACACCAAAGACCCAGTCCATGCCGTTAGCTAGCGTTGTTGTAACAGGACAGATAATCCAACTAAGACCACCTTCGACGACACAGCCTGATTGGGCGGTTTGCTGCGTCTGAGCGGCTAATGTGATTGATTTCTTGTTTGTCGGATTAGAATAGCTGCTCGGAGGGTTGAATGTGTACTCAACGTAGGTTGCAGGGATTTCTTTCGTGACATCAGCAGAGGCTGGGAAGTAAATAACAAATGCTTTTGTGTTGTTGCCAGCGCTCGAGCTTCCAACTTGCATGTATACTTTATCACCGACTGGTATCTGTCGGTCATTACCTTCGCCAGCGGGAGATTGAGCAACAAAGGATTTCCCTTCGTACTGTACGTACTGTCCTTCCCATTTTGCATCAGCTGCAAGCGCAGTCGGTGCTGCTACAAATAGGTAAGCAAAAACAGTCACAATCAGTGCCGCGACAAAAGAAAGAAGTTTCCGCATCGATAATCTACCGAGCGGATTTGCTAATTGCAGATCCCACATATCCCTGCTAGTTTAACATTTTATAGATTAAAAGTCAAGCTTTGAGGTCTGACTTTATGAGTGCGAAATAGATAAAGTAACGAGGAGTGATCGGATGGACGAAGGCGGTGAATTCACCGCCTTCGTCCAGAATCTGATCTATTCTTCGTCTTTGATGTAATCTGTACCGGGCTTGTGCCACATGGCGTAGATTGTCCAGACGATAAGAATGATGATGCAGATTGAGATAGCGACAGTGCCGCCAGCTTGACCGCCGATGCCATAGCCAATACCGCTAATGACAACTGTCATGAAAAGCAGAAACCAGCCCATGACACACCTCCTCGTTACTAGTTGTTGTCCTACATGATGGATGTAAAACTAATTTATATTATATAATATAAATAACCGAAAATCAATTACAGTTCTATATATTAAGGAGTTGGTGGAACTGGTGGCGTCGGAGGTGTTACTGGTGGGACCGGTGGGGCACCTGCTCCGGGAGGTGCTACGGGTGGAGTAGTTCCGGCTGGAGTGAGAGGAGCAATTTGAGCGAACAATGCTTTCTTTTTCGGATCAAGATCCTTGAATACGTTGCTGTTTTCTTGAATACTTTTAGCCTGATCGTATGTAATACTCGCCCTGCCTCGAGTAAGGTTGTCAAGACTTTGTCCGGCGAGCTCGACATCATTAAGTGCCTCAAACGTACCTCTGTCTGTAGCTGTATTACTAATAGTATCGGTATTGTTTGCCCATGTGGACAGGACATTATTCTTGCCTTTTAGACCCGCAGCATTTAGGTCGGCACGTAAGTTTCTGCCAACATCGCTCTTTTTGCCTTCCACTGTGTTCATGCTCGACTCAAGTGTTTGTTGCAGATGCTGAACGCCTTTATTTCCTGAATTAAGAAGGATCTTTTGAGCCGCACGAGCTTTTACGATATCGCCCGAGTTGATTGCTGCAGTTAACTCATTTCCTGCCTTGCCAATCATCTCAGATGGGTCTGTGCCAAAGCTCATTAGTTTTGCTGCTGCACCCACTTGCTCATCTTCTATTTTCTCGGCTGCATCAACACCCATGGCTGCACTTCGGTCGCCGAAATTACCAGATAAATTACTCTGGTTGAAACTATTATTGGCTGCTGAAGCCCAATTTCGAGGGTTGAATTTACCGCCTCTGCCACTATATACACCTGCCTGAATAAGTCCTCGGCGCTTAACCCTTTCACCTTCTCGGTATTTGTTAAATTGGCCGACTCGTGAATTATCATATGCTTTTTGCCCTTTGGCGCGAGCAGACCCTTCGGCCTTCGTCCCAATACTGTTTATCTTTGCACCGATAGCGCCAAGCGATGATAGTGCCCCCTTTAGAAGCGTAGGCACGACAAATAGCGGGATAAGCGCGACACCTAGTGCGACCACTGCTAGTAGGTCTAGATCGCTCTGGGATGCGTTCGATGCAGCGCTTTGCTTTATGACGGTCGATGCAAGGCCTGCAGCCCCAAATACGAGCGCGATAATTGGATACAGCACAAGCATGGCCGTAAACATCTTGCGCCACTGATCAAAGAATTTCTGCGTGTTTGGAAGTAGGAACGCGACGAAAGCGAGCGGGGCAACGAAAATAAGGATAATTATCGCAGCCTGCCTAAACAGAAGTAGGAGAAATATCATTAATATAGCAACGACTCCAACTGCCAGAATTGGTAGCAATGTTGCAATTAGGACAATTCCACCGGCAATCGCGAGTGTAACGAGGGCAATAATACCGCCAGCATTACTGCTCATGTCGGTTCCTCCTGGGGAGTTAGTAGCTGTAAGGCCACCGATTCCATCGAAGAAGTTTTTTATAGAGCCCCCAAGGATATTAGATAGGTCGACAGCAATCTGACAAATATAGAACGATAGGTTGACGAGAATAGCTGCGACGATAAGTTTCGGAAGCATCTTTTTAATGCCGTAATTTGATACGCCCATGCTAGTTAATTGAGAGTAGATAATAATCAAAAAGACAATAACAAATGCAATATTGGCAATATTGCGCATGACACCCCATGCAACGTATGTTGAGTTTTTTGTCGGGTCGAGTGTTTCGAAAATAGATATTTTCGTTTCAAGCAGGCCAATAACTATGGTGTATATCTTATCCGTAACATCACCTAGGAAACTCATAGCTGGGCATATGATCCACCCAAGACTACCGATATCACACGAACGAGCCGTATTGGCAGCGCCAGGTTGTTGCGAGCTCGACCCTGTGTCGGATATGCTGGTTGGGTTAATGTTATTTTGCGAAACCCAGTTTTTGTACGCTGTTGCATACGATGCCCCTGGTTTGACTGCATCAGCAAGTTGTTGACACGTTTTTGCGTTGTTGGGATTTGTCCATAGCCAACGATCGCCAGTATCAGGACTCTTGTTGCCTATATAGTATTCGCTAGTGATATTAATTTGGTTTAACTGTGTCTGCGAGGGAGGTCCAACAAAATCTGCTGCCGGGCCTTTATACACTTTAGCGACTTCGTAAACATTTGCACCTGAGGGTTTTGCTGTCTGAGCCTGGGCACCATACGCGCAGCCCATTAATAATGTGCGTTTATGTAAGACAAATTGCATCGCATCAGTTAACTGAGGTGAACGTCCTCCGTATACTTTTCCGACTATATAGTCTCGGAATTTATCAACAACTTTCGTATTGTCGCTATCGGACATCTTAAAGTTGCCATTGCCTGATTTACAATCAGTTCCATTCTCTCGAACTAGTAGTTGTGATTCGCAGGTAATATCAATACCGCTAATCCCCCAGTGACCTAGGGCTTTTTTTAGTAGTTGGTTATTATTACTTGAGCAATTCATTTGGCCATCGTCCCCGATATCACCGAGAGCATCTCTCATATAGAATCCTACAATGTCGTTACGTCCGTCGTCACTGAGTGCATTCGCACCAAACCAATTTCCGGATTTAGCATCATCCGGATTACTCCATTTCCAGGATATCCCTGCTCTATTTGGCCTCCAGCCAGGATCTTTCATACATTGAGTTGTAGCTTGTAGGTACCAGTTAGATTCGACTTGCCAGTTTTGGTAATTCGGGTCGCTCTGACTTATGCTCGCTGCTGTAGTTAGTGCGCTTGCGTGCTGTGTGTACAAAAATGAGCTAGTTAATACGGCTGCTATCAAGGTACCTAATAATAGTAAGAGATCGAGTCTGGTTATTTTTCGTTTTCCTACTCTGAGTAGTTGTTTTTTGTATAGAAATAGACGCATATTAATGCGTCTATTTAAGCATAAGCTGAAGAAATGACAAAGGGTATTACGCTATAGTGACAATAGGTTTGTTTATCCTGTTGTGTCGACGTCAGATATAAGCTCTTTGCCGTTCATTACTGTAGTTGTAAATCTAACTGAGAATATTCTTCCGTCTGAGGCAAGCCTGGATGGAGCTAATTCACCAATAATATTCATGCTTGAATTATTATGCTGTACGGCAGTAAAGTTTATAACACGGCCTGTAGTAGCATCTCCAGACAATTGTTCGGCAGATACAAGAGTCATGGTTTCTTCAAATGCCTCCTCCTCTACTGGACCTTGGCTCGTATTTGTCCTGACCCAAGCTGCAAGGTTTGCCCTGTTTAGATCTTTTTCAGTTTCTAAGTAATCAACTAGCCGCCTTTTCTCTTTCCAGTCTGGAACGTATAGGGCGTCAGCAACAATCGTTGCATTTTTTTCGGCGATATTCGCTAAAATTGTTTCATCTCCCCCATTGTCGAAAAAAGCTTTCTCGTTTTCTACGGTTGTACCCGCCATAATCCATCGAGTATAGCGATCAGTGATCAATGCTTCTCCGTACTCTTCAGCACTTAGGCCAGAAGGTATTTGCATAGACTCTACAGTGAATGGCTTCTCGTAGCTCTTTATGGCTTCGTGTGTAGGCACTGCACTTTCAGTTGGTTGACCAGGTGTAGCCTCTGCTGTTGCAACGGGTTGAGTTGGTGTGGGTGTGTTGTCGTTGTTGTTATTCTCGCCCTTAGGCAATAGGAATAAAGCCGTGGCAGCAACCGCCGTGGCAGCAACGCCACCTAATATGGTATATAACCTACCTTTGCCCTTCACAGGTACCTGATACTCTGAAGAATTAAGGGGTACTTCTTTTGCTGGTGGACGAGGGCTCCGGTAGTCTCCAGACTGAAGTATTCTTAACTGATCGGTGTCTGGAGTTGTGTCGATGATATTATTATCGACAGCTTCTTGGATTGACGTGTTGTCGAACGGCACGTTTTCTAGATGCTGAGGAATTATATTTGGATTCGTACCTGCATCATTGTTTCGTTGTGATCGTTCTGGTGTCATACTTTGTTCCTAGCACGCTTACATGGGCGCATAAAACGTTGGTGATTTGACCTATTTATACACTATATTGCAAAAAAATGCAATACCTTTATGGTTATTATTGAGATGAGACACTTGCCAGTCGAGGTGTTTTATCGTATTTTATAGATAGTATGAAGATAAAACAAACAATAGTAAGTCTGGCGCTGTTAATAGGAATTGGCTCATTTGCAGCTGCCCCTATTGCCTCGGCGGACTGCGGTGGCGTAAAGACATCAATCGTTAATTGTAATGAGACTGGCGGTGAAGATGTTAATAACTCTGGCGTATTAGGTATCCTTAAGCTTGTTATTAATATTATGACTGCGGGTGTCGGCATCTTAGCTGTAGGAGGTATTGTCTATGGCTCTATCCTCTATACATCAGCTGGCGCTAGTAGTGAACAGACAAAAAAAGCGATTAGCATTATTACAAATGTTGTCGTTGGTCTTATTGTCTACGCACTTATGTATGCGATTACTAGCTTCTTAATCCCTGGTGGACTATTTGGATAAACGTAAGGAAACTATATGAAACACATAAAAAACTGGATCTTTGCTATCGTCTTTGCATCAACCGTAGGTGGTGCGACATTCACTACTCTTGCGCCTCAGACGGCAACGGCGGCATGTAGCGGTGGCAATATTCTCACTATCCCACCTTGGTATAAGGGCCTGCAGAATGAAAATGACTGCAAAAAACTTGTTGGTCCGAATGACAATCAAATTGGAGGCCTCCAGAACTATATCTGGAAGATCGTTCTTAATATCATAGAGATCATGCTGCATCTTGTCGGCTATATATCCGTAGCCTTCATTATCTATGGTGGTTTTATATTTATGACCGCCGGGGGCTCAGATGGTGCTGCTAAGGGACGTACTACCTTGCTTAACGCTGTCATCGGACTTGCTATCTCTATAGCATCGGTCGCAATTGTTAACTTAATCGCAGGGAGCATTAAATAATGCATAATATTATTAACATAGCTCAGACCCTAAAAGCGACTGATGTGCCAAATATCCCACAAATTACTGGCGATAGCGGTATCGCATCTATTTTAAGCATTGTGTATTTTGTCGCAGGCATAGTGGCGGTAATCGTTATTATTATCGCCGGCTACGTATACACGACTTCCAGTGGTGATGCGGGAGCAATAAAGAAAGCAAAGAATATGATTCTCTATTCTGTTGTTGGTATAGTTGTAATTGCTATGGCATTTGTTATTACGCAATTCGTTGCGGGAAGGTTTTAAGATGAAGAATATGAAACAGATTATTTTAACTGCCGCCCTTGTCCTGGGTGTTGTTGGACTTGTTACCCCAATTACGGTTGGTGCGGTCGATGTATTTCCTCAGTGCGCGGGAGGAAGTGCTGATACGACGGTATGTAAAGCCCAGTCAAAAGATACAGTAGATAAGATAGTCACGCCGCTCGTTAATACCCTACTCTTTATCCTAGGAGCAGTTTCGGTCATTATGATTATCGTCTCGGGTATTCGCTATACAACCTCAAACGGTGACGCAAGTGCAGTAACGAGCGCAAAGAATACACTTATGTATTCAGTAATCGGCTTAATCGTAGCTATTCTCGCCTTCGCAATCGTGAACTTTGTTGTCACGGCTTTCAAGCCCAAGCCAGCTCCTGGTACGACGGCAACTGTTACGCGGCAACTGTTTTAGCATTTGCCCCTTAACAAGAACCATTATATTTGATATAACTTTAGATAGATTCTATAACGAAAGGAAATTAAAGAAATGACTAAAACAATTAAGACGATGCTTGCGAGCCTACTTGCAGTGCCAGTTCTTGCATTTGGTGTTGTAGCCCTAGCTCCAGCTCAGACTGCAAACGCTGCATGTACAGCGCAAACGACTATCACAGACGGCCTTAACTGTGCTCAGGGTGACTCAAACACTCCAACTACACTATTTGGCGTTGGGGGCATCTTCAACACTATCGTAAACATCCTCCTCTTCATCATTGGTGCGATCAGCGTGATTATGTTGATTATCGGTGGTATTCGCTACACTATCTCAGGTGGCGACAGCAGTGCTGTAACATCAGCTAAGAACACAATCATGTACGCCATTGTTGGTATCATTGTTGCTGTCCTTGCATTTGCGATCGTTAACTTCGTACTTACAAGCCTCATCCAGCCATAATTTTAGTTATATAAACTAACTAAATAATAACTTCCCCGCTCGATGAGCGGGGTATTTTTATTATGACAAGCAACTTTACTACGCAGTATAGAGCGCTAATATACGCGTATAGACAGCGATATGTTCGAGAGTACATAAGGAATACGTATTTACTTTGATGTGTGGAGTGTAGCTGGAAATAAAGACTATATAAAAACGACCCTCTCGCTAGGGTCGTTTTTATATAGGTGATCAGGTTCTATTAAAGAATCTGAATCTTCTTAGCTTGTTCTTGTTTCACCTTTAGGAAGCTGATTGAGAGTACGCCGTCTTTTAGGACTGCTTCTACTTCATCTTCTTTTACGGCAACAGGAAGTGCTAGTGTGCGGCTAAACTCGCCCCAGTAGCACTCTTGGATGTGCCAGTTAATTGCATCTGAGTCGTCACCGCTACTTAGTGTACCGCTGATTGTTAGGATGCTGTCGCTGATGCTAACATCAAGATCTTCTTTGTTAACACCTGCTGTGCGAGCCTTAACAACAAGACGCTCTTCAGTCTCATATACGTCAACTGCGAGTTGGCCAGGAAAATCATCCTCTGCTTCGTCCCAGTTTTCGTCAGCTGATGGTACAGCCGGAGTTTGTTCGGTCGTTGTTAGGTCTTCGTCGTTCAGGAATGCTGCAGCGAGTTCGTCCTCGATGAGCAAATCGTCGTTTTGTTTCCGTGCCATGATATCCTCCACTTTTCTCTAGGCTCTATTGACAAATAGTCTCTATCAGTATAACCAATATGTTCGGCATAATCAATGAAACGAGGCCATTAAACGTAAAAATCACAATGGTCAAGAAAGTGGTTATTTTTATGCAACTTTACCTCTGTTATATTTGTGGATAATTACAATACTAATAATGTTATCATTGTAAATACGACATCAGAATGGTAAGCCATTTTCTACTTATTGTCACTGGGGATATCAGAAGGTGACCATGACAGCTTCTTCTCTACTCTTCATGTCGCTGTCACAAGCGCTAAGCTATATTCTTTCGTTTACTTGCCTTACTAGACGAAATGGATTCAATCTGTTAATATTGTTTTCGAGTCACTGACATGGAGAGGTGCCCGAGTGGTTTAAGGGAACGGTCTTGAAAACCGTCGTGCCAGCAATGGTACCGAGAGTTCGAATCTCTCCCTCTCCGCCATAGAAAAAAGACGATCATATGATCGTCTTTTTTCTATTTCATAAGCCCTACTCTAGACGTTTGTGCCACCGCCAGTGCCGCCACCAGTGAGGGCTGAGAGGACAAAGTTAACAATTGCGTAGGCAAGGACGGCAATGATAATACCTACAATGGCGTACATAATCGTATTCTTTGCTGCCGTAATAGCGCTTTGGTTACCGCCAGAGACGGTATAGCGAATACCGCCGATGATAAGCATGATGACGCTAAGCGCACCGATGATGAAGAGGAGGATGTTTACGATAGTGTTGAAGATGCCGCCAGCACCGAAGAGCGTGACTGGCTGGCCGCTACCGTGTGCGGATTGTACGCCTGATTGAATAGTCATTTCCTGAGCATAGCTAGGTACAGATATAAATGTGGCAAGTATGACGCCAAGAGCAATGATGGTTGGGATGAGCTTCTTCATAGACGAAACACCTTTTACATTTAGATAATATAAGCCTAATTATAGCAATTTATCCTCAAAAGTCTACTCCTGGCCTCTGTCTTATGCTACAATTGTTCGAGTTAGAGAAGTTTCACTTCGACAACAGAAGCCTATACGGAGGGGTACCCAAGTGGCTTAAGGGGACGGTTTGCTAAATCGTTAGTCTGGGGAGACCTGGAGCGGGAGTTCGAATCTCCCCTCCTCCGCCAAATAAAATAGCACTGCGGCTGCAGTGCTATTTTATTTGTTTTATCTTCTTCATTTTCGCTCATGCTATACTATTTTTATGCAACCAAACGAGCCATATTGGCAGCAAAACCAAAACACTCCACCGGAGACACCTCCGAACCCGCCTGTAGAGCCAATTCAGCCACAGGGGCCTATTGTCACACTAACACCTGATCCGCAAGATCCGGACGATGAACGCATTACGCCAGGTACGGATCCATACGGCGCGCAGCCGCTTGAGCCGATCCGCTGGCAGGCTAGTGAGTATATTCACCAAGAAAAGAATGCGCTATGGTTTGTTGGGTTTTCTGTCGTCGTAGTCGGACTGATGACACTAGCCATCTGGCTGATGCAGGCGTGGACATTCGCTGTTTTAATTGCTGTTATGGCCGTCGCTGTTGTCGTCTATGCTCGCCGACCACCGCGTGTTTTGACCTATACGCTCAGTGGCAAAGGGCTCTATGTTGGCGATCGTCTCTACGACCTGTCTGAGTTTAAGTCGTTTGGCGTAATTCATGACGGTGATGAGTACTCGATTATGCTGATTCCAGTCAAGCGTTTCTTACCAGGCGTGTCGGTATACTTCCCTGAATCATTCGGTGAACAAATTGTCGATTTTCTCGGTGCTCGTCTTCCTATGCAGGAACTTCATCTCGATGTGATCGACAAAGTCGTACGCAAACTACGACTTTAACTTGCCTCGCCTCGGTCATACGTGATACAATAGCCGATGTTCGTCACTTGAAAAAGAGACAAAGTACCTTCTAGTTACACGAAAAGCATGGTTATGCATTTTGTGTGGCCATGCAGTATGGACCCGTAGCTCAGCTGGATAGAGCGTCGGCTTGCGGAGCCGAAGGCCACTAGTTCGAATCTAGTCGGGTTCACCATAGAAAGAAGACGAGAGATATCTCGTCTTTTTTCTTTTGTTTGCCTTATTTGGCTAAGTTTGAGGATCTTCTATCGACCGTGAGTCGTCCCTAAAGGGCGATGGTTCGCTCTTGTAATCATACGTATTGGTGATATTCACGACAAAGACCATAAAAGCGATAAATAAAAGCGACAATACTACGCTGATTGATCCGGTGACAACTCCAGCAATACTCATGCCCCGGCTTGGCTGCTTTCGCTTGAGGGCAATAGCACCGAAGATAATAGCCGGTATGCCGGCAAATATACCAGCGCCCAGAAGTGATACGATTCCGAGGACGAGTGATGCGATAGGAAAATCTTTTGATTGGTTCTGTATAGGCGGCGTCTGAGTATGCGTTGGCTGTGGAGGAACGAATTGCGGTGGGTGTTGTTCTGTCATTGCCTGTATTTTAGCAAAATACCAACTAGCTTGCTACGTATGGCATGGTTAAAATAGGACGGGCTTTGCTATACTGGAGTCTGGTTTGGAGAGGTGTCCGAGTGGTTGAAGGTGCCGCTCTCGAAAAGCGGTGTGGGGTAAAACCTACCGAGAGTTCGAATCTCTTCCTCTCCGCCAAGTTAAGAAGTGACTAGTAAAAATAGTCACTTTTTTATTTGGCGATTCTTATTGCACTACGCGTACTGTAATATATCGAAGTACTACTTGCCGCTCGCACTCCCCTGTCTTGACCTCATTGTGCTCGTGCTCCATAATCATCTCCAGATGATGGGCATTCACTCGTATAGATTACAGGAACAACGCGGCTTTACGATCGTCGAGCTACTCATTGTGATCGTTATTATCGGCATTCTGGCTGCGATTACGATCGTTGCTTATAATGGTATTCAAAACCGCGCTAATGATACTGCAGTTCAGGGCGACCTAACAAATTTTGCCAAGAAGCTTGAAGTTGCGAAACTTGATGCGGGTGGTACCTACCCAACGGCACTCACGAGCGCTATGGGTTTTGGATTTTCTAAAGGGGCCTATGGGATTGATGCCCAGAATTACACGCTTCGTTATTGCGTAAACACGACGACGAATAACTACATTATGTATGCAAAATCAAAGTCTGGTAACTATTTTCGCTACACCGCTACAGGTGGACTCGAAAGTGCTATCGTGACGTATGGCTATGGCGTCTGCGATCAGATAGGTTTGACGACGACGAATCCGCTAGTGAACGGTCTGTTTAATACGACATGGTCTTCGTGGGCAAATTAATCAGCGCACATACAGCGCAGCCAATACGACAACCCGGCTTCACGATTGTCGAGCTGCTGATCGTTATCGTGATTATTGGTATCTTGGCTGCCATTACCATCGTCGCCTATAACGGCATCCAGCAACGAGCATCGACCGCCGCTATGCATTCGGATTTAGCGGCGGCTACTAAGCAAATGGAGCTTGCTAGAGTCGATTCAACCAACGAGACATTTCCGACTAGTTTGCCAAGTGGGGTTAAATCCAGCCAAGGTGTTGTGCTCCAGCTAGCTCAAACATCAAGTAATCAGTCATTTTGCGTGAATGCGTACCGTTCATCGCCCTACTCTGTAGCGTCATTCGATTCCACGGCCAATAGTATTCGGCCGTACCTCTGCTCGGGAGCGACAATCGGTAGCGCCGTGGGCGGCTCTGTGCCGTCAACGCCGCGTGGTGTCAATCTTGCCACTGACCTCTCTACCTGGACGACCACAGGCGGTGTCTCCTATAACAGTACGACGAAAGAGATATCGTTTAGTGGTAGCGGAGACATGACCTCGCCCCTCATACGCGTTGATGAGCCAACGTCGGCAACTTTGCAGGTTGAGTCGTATGCGACGACGAGTGCCCCGAGCCACACTCCAAATAGCGGCGTATACTTTACGTCCTACTATTTTGGTGCAAACGGTAGTTCACCGGCGACGAACTCAATAGGGTATACCAGTAATGGCAATGCTCAAATGACTCCCCTATCAAGCTGGACGCAACGCTCATGGAATACCTCCGCCGGCCCGGGGGTCGTATATATTAAATTTGTAATTAGGTCATCACCAAGCAATTACACGAGCGACAATAAAATTAGAAACGTTAGTGTGGTGGCTAATTAAATGGAAACATCAGGCATGCTAAGTAAAAACACGCAAAACAAAACCACAACCCGTGGTTTTACGATCGTCGAGCTCCTGATCGTGATCGTGATTATTGGTATCTTGGCCGCCATTACGATCGTTGCCTATAACGGCATTCAAAACCGCGCTAATGATACTGCCGTACAAGCTGATCTCCGCAACCTAGGAGGAAAAATAATGGAATACCAAGCGATCAACGGTCGTTATCCAACGGGCAATTATGATGTTGGAATCACAGGCCTATCATCGTTTAAAGCTGCCCGAGCATCGTATAAGACAGTTTTTGGTAATGGCAATCTTTATTACTGTGAAGGACTCGTTGCTGGACAGCCGGCTTTCACGCTTCTAGGCAAAAGCAAATCCGAAACAGTCTTTACGTACTCATCGACTTCCGGGGCTGGTACGTATACGGGCGCCTGGGGTGGCTATCCGACACTTTGTCCGGCGCTTGGGTATGCTGCTGGCTTTACGCCTGCCTACGGTTATTTCCAGGGCACGGATAGCGGCTGGTACGATTGGACGAAATAGTCGACCGTATATCTTGTTGCTAGCCGAGGTCCATACGATTCCGTTCTTGATTGTCTAAAATTACTTTCTTTGTATTGATACTACCCTGCTTATGCTTCATAGTGAATGTTAGATTATGAAACTATATAAAAAACATACTACGCGAGGCTTCACGATCGTTGAACTCCTGATAGTTATTGTGATTATCGGTATCCTCGCCGCCATTACCATCGTCGCTTACAACGGTGTACAACAACGAGCTAAGGAGTCGACTTTGAAGTCAGATCTTGTAAATGTGGCACGTAAAATGTCAGCGGATAACGCACTTACTGGCAGTTATGCATTAACTCAGGGTGCGGTCGATGACAATAAGGGGTTGTCGGCGAGCAATGGCACGACGTACCAGTTTCAAAGCACTGGGGCGGCCTATTGTGTAACGGGAACGAATGGAAATGTGTCGTTCAAGGTAAGTAGCGCATCCAGTAGTCCAACTGCGGGTGGATGCCCAGGCGATGATGCTGGAGGCGTTGCGGCAATCACGAACCTTGCGACAAATCCAAGTTTTGAGACAAATACGACTGGCTGGGGTAGTACCTGGGTGGCTACTCCAGTTGTACGGGTGACGAGTGGCGTCGGTATTGTCACTGGAAGTGCCGCGCTCGAGGTGAGCTTGACCACAGCTAACGCATCAGGAGCACAGTTTAATTTTGGTAATTTGCAACCCAGTACTGCATACCGGGCGTCTGCGTATGTGACTCTGGTTAGCGGTGTTGCAGCACCGCTTATAATCAGCGCCAGTGACGGTGCGGGTACTCGTGCGAACACCTCTATCTCTTCATCATTAATTGTAGGGCAGCCGGTTCGCGTTAGTCTTGGCTGGACAAGCTCGGCAACTCCAAATGGTGCTTTGGCATTTATGCATAACGGCACCGCCACCGGTGCGGGTGTTATTCGAATTGATAGCCTTATGATTACTGCGGGCTCGAACGACTACCTATACGCCGACGGCAACTCCCCTAACTGGACATGGACTGGAACGCCAAATAACTCAACATCAAAGGGTCAAGCTCAATAGTTGCAGCGAATAGGTTAGTTCTTAAATGATCGGACAAGATCGGTAAAGTCTGACTTTAGCGAAGTGGTTGTCGTGGCAAGGCTGCTAATGAAGCCACTTTCTTTTGGTGCGGCAATGTCTCGCACAATTCGAAATAACAATACGACTTTTGGCGTCTGAGTTGCTTCGGCAACGGTTTGTATTTTGTCGACAAACTGTTTTGCGGCTTGTTTTTGCTGTCTGGTCTGAGACGGTGTAATTGAGCGAATAACAAGTTTTATAATAATAAAAACGGCAAGTCCGATACAAATCGCCATTACAACCGGGATAAATAGTAGCCACCACCAAGAATTGAGGGTGGTGAGCCAAAAAACAAGTCCGGTAAGGGCGGCTGCGGCAATTACACCGGTAATTACGACTGGATAAAAGATCCGATTAGCGAACTCTGTGCCGATGGAGCGAATGGCAAGTAATGATGATTTCATACCTTTAGTATAGCGAATTCGGACACTCACGTATAATAAGACTATGGAAGATTCTATTTTTACGAAGATTATAAACGGCGACATTCCGTCTCATAAAATATATGAAGACGATACGACGTTCGCCTTTCTCGATATATCGCCAATTGCTCCAGGACACACACTCGTAGTTCCTAAGAAGCAAGTTGAATCATTATGGGATCTTGATGACAGTACGTACCAAGCTGTTATGACGACAGCTAAGAAGATTGCTACTCGCATGAAACATCAATTACAGGTGGAATATGTCGGGGTTCAGGTGATTGGCGTTGACGTGCCTCACGCCCACGTTCATCTTATTCCGTTTAACGACGTCAGTGATTATCATAATATTCCTGATACATCAGCTGAGCCGAATCATGGTGCGCTCGCGGCAGTGGCTCGAAAGCTTCAGTTTTAATGCCGCTACGCGTTATTGCGATTGGTAAAAAACACGAGTCGTGGGTAGCCGATGGGATCGAACGCTACCAGAAGCGACTCAGAAAGCCGTTTACGCTTGAATGGGTATTCTTGCCTCATTCATCTCGCGAAGGCCTTAGCGCGCGCCAGGAAGAGTCTGAGCGCTTATTATCTCGTCTTAAAGACGATGACTTCGTTATTCTATTGGATGAACGGGGTAAGATTATCGACTCGCCTGCCCTCGCCTCGCTCCTTGAAGTTCCCCTACGTGGTTCACGTACAGCCGTGCTCATTATTGGCGGCGCCTACGGGGTTGACGAAACGATTCATCAACGAGCCGACTTTGTGTGGTCATTATCCCTACTTGTGTTCCCTCATCAGTTAGTTCGGCTGCTTTTAAGTGAGCAGCTCTATCGGGCACAGGAGATTGCCGCGGGGAATCCGTACCATCACGAATAAGCTTTGACATAGAGTTGACAATAAACAAAGGTTATGCTATATTTGTAATTAGTACATAAACTAAAACAAATACAGATCACTATGTTTCCATTTACAACTTTGCTCACTCCATTATCTATAGCCCTGAGTCTTAGTACAGCGACTGGCGTGCTACTGCACGACACAAAGCTCGACAAGGCAGCTTCTCTTGCTCCAGCCCTATCTGCTGGCCTTGATGCTGCTGATCGTAGTATCAAGCTTGCTGGCGATCCCCACACGCACGCCGAGCGTGGCTCGTTGTCACAGGCAGTTCGTGACATTAAGTCGCAGAATCCTCGTGTTCAGCCGCGAACAACTGAGGATAAGAAACACTTGATGCAAAAGAACGCACCTCGTGGCTACCACTCGTTCGATAGCTACAATACCCCATTGATCTAATGTTGGATTACTAAAAATACCTGGCTACTTGGCCAGGTATTTTTAGTTTGTCATGTATAGCTGCAAGCTACTTACTTGAGGACTTCAAGTTCGTGTTCGAGGCGTTCGATTAACGCTTTTTTGCTTTCGAGCTGCTGACGTGACTCTTCAACGAGCGCAGCTGGTGCTTTAGCGACGTAGCTTTCATTCGAAAGTCGGCCCTCGAGGTTGGCGACAAACGCACGATTCTCGGCCAGGCGTACTTCAAGGTTGGACTGGTGCTCATAGAGTGTATCTTCGTCGACATCGAGCCATGCTTCGCGGTTACTTGCAGCAAGACGAAGGCCACGAGCTTGATCGGCTTCCTTCACCTCTTTAAGGCGAGCAAGATGCTGAATCAGCTCGGCGTTATCGGCAATGAGGCTATCTTGCTGGTAGAGTAGCGTATATTTCTGGTTGCCAGGTAGCTCGGCCGTGACGTAGCGTGCTTCGACAACAAGTTTTTGTAGACGCTCAAATTCAGCGGCGGCAATATCGTCGTAACTCGTTGCTTCAGGCCAACGGCTGGTGATAAGCAGATCATTGTGCCACGGTAGGGTTTGCCAGATTGTTTCGGTGACAAATGGTGCAAATGGATGCGCAAGCTTCAAACTCGTATCAAGCACCCAAGACAGCATATCGAGATTATCCTGCTTCTTACTCGCTTCAACGTACCAGTCGGCAACGTTATCCCAGATAGCGTGATAGACGCTGTCGCTAGCTTCGGCGAACCGGTAGTTAGCAAGTTGTGTGTCGATATCTGAAGCGGCAGCATTCAGCTCACGGATGATCCAATGATCGGCGAGTGTCTTAGGGGTTGGTATCCCTGGTTTGTAGCTATCCCCTAGTTTGTCTTCAATAAAGCGAGCGATATTCCAGAGCTTATTACAGAAGTTGCGCCCTGCGACAACGTTACTCGTAGAGAACGCTTGGTTCTGACCGGCGCTACGACTCGCAACAATACCAAGTCGGAGTGCGTCCGAGCCGTGGCTGGCGACAATCTCCATCGGATTCATAACATTGCCTTTACTCTTGCTCATTTTCTGGCCATGCTCATCGAGAATAAGGCCGTGGAGATAGACGTGCCGGAAAGGAACTTGGTCGGTGGCATAGAGTCCGAGCATGATCATGCGGGAAATCCATGGGTAGAGGATGTCCACTCCTGTTTCAAGTACGCTCGTTGGGTAGAATCGTGCGAGTTTGCCGCCGTCTAGGAAATCGGTCGTTGCAAACGGCCACTGGCCACTACTGAACCAGGTATCGAAAGTGTCTTCCTCGCGCCTATATGTTGTACCATTTACATCAATATATTCATCGTCAACTCGATCATCGAAGATCCAGTCGTCGGGGTTATTGACGTTTTGGAAAGCAGGAATCGGAATGCCCCATGGGATCTGACGACTCAGGTTCCAGTCGCGTAAATTGTCGTAGTACTGAATGAGGGCATGTTTTTTACTGGCGGGACTAAAGGTGATATCTCCGTCGAGAATCGCCTGTTTGGCGCGATCGGCAAGCGGGCGCACATTTAAGAACCACTGATCTTTGATGAGCGGCTGGATCGGTTCCCCACTCTTGTAGTCGTAGCCAACGGTATGTTCAATAGTTGTTTCACCGCGGCGAAGTTCGGCCGCTTCAAGTGAGGCTAGGACGCGCTTGCGGGCGGTCATGACATCAAGGCCAAGGAATTGCGGCGGGACGTTGATCATGCGGCCATCGAAATCAATCACCTGGATACGTTCGAGGTCATGGCGCTGCCCCATCTCGAAGTCATTAGGATCGTGGGCCGGGGTAATCTTAACGGCACCGGTACCAAAGTTCATATCGACGTAGTCATCGGCAATGACCAAAATCTCACGATCGGTTAATGGCAGCTGTACACGTGTACCGATTAAGTCTTTGTAGCGTTCGTCATCAGGGTGAACGGCGATAGCAACGTCACCGAGCATTGTCTCTGGACGAGTGGTCGCAACGACAATTTCACCGATCTTGTCGAGTGTTGGGTAGGCAATATTCCAGAGAGTTCCCTTTTCAAGCTTATGATCAACTTCGATATCCGCGTAGCTTGTCTGGTACTTTGTGCTGTAATTAACGATGCGCTCACCTCTGTAGATCAGACCTTCGTCCCAGAGGCGTTTGAACGTTCCATACACGGTCTTAATAACCTTCTCGTCCAGTGTAAACACGAGATCATTCCAGCTTGCGCTGACGCCAAGGGCGCGTAGTTGCAGCTCCATGTTGCCTCGTTGCTGTTCGACAAAGTTCCATACCTGGCTATAGAGCTGTTCACGGGTAAAATCGAATCGACTCTGCCCTTTCTTGACGAGCTCGCGTTCGTAAACGACCCATGTTTCAAAACCGGCGTGATCAGCGCCAGGGATGTAGGCAACATCGTGCCCTTTCATGCGGTGGTAGCGAGAAAGAATATCCTCGAGCTGGACAGTCAATGCGTGACCGGTATGTAAGTTGCCGTTAGCATTCGGTGGCGGCATGACGATACTGTATGGCTCGCCTTCACCCTTTGGCTCAAAGGCGCCCGAGGTTTCCCACATGGCATAGATGTTTGGTTCGTATTGGTTTGGATCGTACGTTTTTGCTAATTTCATGCGGACAGCTCTCAAGTTGTGGATTATTCACGTGAAAATTACACAAATCTACTCAAACGTTTTCCCGTGAAAACGCAATAGATTTGCTCCCTTTTTCACGTGTTTGTTTTCACTATAAGTATACCACATTTTGACCACTGCAAGAGCGGCGTCACTAGCGGCGATGAGACAGTGTTTGATAGAGGCGATACGTCAGGTAGCCAACACGAGAAACTGGTAGGTCCCAGGCGCCAAGATAGGAGACGGGTGAGCCGCCAAATGATTTTTTAAACTTGGTGAACCCAGCCCAGCGATGAGTGGGATCGTCAGTCGGGGCAATTCCGTAAAGATCGAAATAACTAAGGCCTTGGCGCTTCGCATCAATGATCATATGAGCGAGCAGGGCAGTACCGGCGCTTAGTTTGCGGTAGGTATCATCCGCACTGGCGTGTGCGTAGTAGCGTGTTGTATCGCTATCGTAGGCAATTGAAGCGGCTATCGGCTTACCTTCGTACATTACGTAGAAGAGCTGAGCATCACCGGTAGGGAAGAGGGCCTCGGCTTGCGCTTGGAAGTAGCTATCACTATGGGCGCGAATGCCATTTCGTTCGGCAACGCCGTGCATCATGCTCGTGAAGATTGAAACGTCGCGAGGTTCATGTGAGACGTGCATAGTAAGCCCTTTTTTAGAGTAATTACGATAAAGGTTCCGGTTATTTTGATTCATAACGGCAATAATGTCAGCTTCACTGGCCGAGAGATCAATTATCTGCGTATGTTCAGGTTGCAGTTGGTTATAGGTGACGCGGGATAGTCCGCGCTGTTTAAGCTGCTCGCCGGTTATCGTTCCCGTTGGCTCGATGCGAATAAAGGTCACGCGCTGTTCCTTGGCAAGCCGCTGAAGCGAGGCAAGCGCTTCGTCAAAGGCATCGACTGTATCTGCAGATGGCCCATAGGGACAATAAAGACGCGTATTGAATCTTCCAGTCTCGAGGATCGCCTGGTATGTCCAGCCGTTACCAGACCCGGTAAAGGTAGTTCGACCTATCGATTGCTGAAAACGGGCCCATGCTGGTGACTGAAGAAAATGTGTCATACCTTTAGTATACTGTAGTAATTACAACAACTCTTTATGACGCCAGGCTGTCTTTGTCATAGAGAGGCTCGGGGTGACGTCAAGATCGCGCGGATCAGTCGCCGTATTCTCTTGGGCATAGTAATAGCCGAGGGTAGCGATCATAGCAGCATTGTCGGTGCAAAGATTCATCGGAGCGTAGTCGATATGCAGCGGTAGTCGTTCTGAGAGTTGGCGACGTAGTTCTTGATTAGCGGCAACACCACCTGCGATAACGACAGACTTCGGGGCGTAATCACGAAAAGCGAGCTGAGCCTTGTCGACGAGTGTTTCAACGGCGATTCGCTGAAAGCTAGCGGCAAAATCTGCGCGCTGAACGTCATTTAGGAGCGCTGGGAGCTCGTGTGAAGGAAAAGTAAAGTCAACACTCACTTCACGCTGAACGGCTCGTAGAACGGCTGTCTTAAGGCCGGAGAAGCTGAAGTTGTAGGGGGCTTTTAATTTCGCTTTCGGTAGCACGTATTTTTTCGGGTCGCCGTGTAGAGCAGCCGCTGCAATACTTGGGCCACCAGGATAGGGAAGTCCAAGGATTTTAGCGACCTTGTCAAAAGCTTCGCCAACCGCATCATCTTGTGTCTGTCCGAGCAGCTTGTAATCACCGTGATCCTTGAAAAGAACAAGCTGTGAGTGGCCGCCGCTGACAATCAGGGCGAGCATTGGAAACTCTGGCGCAGTCTCGTTAAGGAAGTTAGCGTACACGTGAGCTTCAACGTGGTGAATAGGGTAGAGGGGTTTATTCTTCAGGGTCGCCAGAGTACGGGCGGCTAGTGTGCCAACGAGGAGCGAACCAACGAGGCCGGGTGCGTAGGTAACGGCGATAGCGTCAATATCGTCCCAGTTACAGTTCGCTTCACTCAGCGCCTGATTAATAACAGGGTTAATAACTTCAATATGACTCCGTGCGGCAACTTCCGGCACCACGCCGCCGTAGACGGCGTGAATATCGATCTGAGAGTTGACGACATTAGAAAGAAGCCTGCGACCATCTTCAACGACAGACGCGGCTGTTTCGTCACAGCTACTCTCAATTCCTAAGACCTTCATCTGTTAATTAGTATACCAGATACGATAGCGCTGTGTTTAACGCATTGACTAAAGATAAAAAATGTATTACTATACGAAAATTCTTTATCCACCGTGGATAAAGTGTGTACGAGGGGGAGTCCTGATGCTTGAAAAAACATTTTACGTGTTTGGTATCGCTGCGTGCGGTACCTATATCGCAAAAGAAGTTTCAGGTCGGTTGTCACTGGCCAGGGCGCGCAAGAAAAAGAGTACTCTTGAGCAGTTCATGAAGGAGGCTCATCAGCTACAGGAGAAGATCGAGGCTCAGGTAGATGGTCTGCAGCCGCAGATCGAACTCGCCTGGGACTCACTCGATAAAACTGGTGTTCGTCAGGTCTTTATGATCGAGCACGAACAATCTGGTAATTGCAACGATCACGACGACTGCTACAAGAAATATCTGAAGGATGTCCAAGGCGTATATACGTCATATGTGATCGAACTCCAGATCATGCCGTACCAGAAGCAGCTCGACGACCGACGGCAAGAGCTGGGTTTGACGGACTTCAAGTCCGATCTAGGTCACAGCTCCGAGCATGTCGCTGAGATGAAGAAGATGCTCGATGCCCATGGCTTCGATGTCAAAGATATCGAGCGCCAGTTCGTCTGATTCTCAATGTGACGTCAGGGCGGAAGCGGCGACGATGATCGCTTCCGCCCCCTCATTCAAACCCCGGCCCTGTGTCGGGGTATTTTCATATCTTTTTTTATCTGCGGTACAATAGAAGCATGAAGCAGAAGCTAGTAGAGGGTGTAAGGAAAGTGTTGCCAGCTGGCGCACTAAAGAACGTTGAGGAATTATATCGACGCGGTCGTGTTCAGCTTGTCTCGGCACGATATGGTCATCCAGCGAAAAGCTTACGGGTTATTGCCGTAACGGGCACGAATGGTAAGACGACGACAGTCAACTATATTAATGAGATCTTAAAAGAGGCTGGACTAAAAACGGCCATGTTTTCAACAGCTCTTATTGAGGTAGCCGGGCAGACGCAGCTAAATGATCTTAATGCGACCGTTGGAACAACGGCGCGAATGCAGCAGTTCTTCGCTGAGGCTAAAAAGGCGAAAGTCGACTACGTTGTCCTGGAGATTACGAGCCACGCCCTTCAGCAGCACAAACTTGATACGGTGCCTATTGAAGTAGCGGTCATGACCAACCTTACCCAGGATCATCTCGACTACCATAAGACGATGGAAAACTACGCCGAGGCGAAGGGTAAATTATTCGCTAATGAGCCGAAGTTTATCGTACTCAATCGCGATGACGACTGGTTTGACTTCTTTAATACTTTCCCGGCGGGCGCGCAGAAGATTACCTACGGCGCACATGATGAGGCCGAGGCGAAGATCGAGCACGTGAAACTTTATAAGAAGGGAAGTGAAGCCCGGATTGTCATTGATCACCAGACGACGCTTGAACTTGCGACAGCACTGCCTGGTCGCTTCAACGTCTACAATATGACAGCGGCAGCAGCCACTGCCTACTTACTTGGCGTGAAACTCCAGGATATTATCGAAGGCGTAGCGAATCTTGAAGGTGTTCCTGGACGCTTTGAGCGCGTGGTTGAAGGACTTGGCTACGATGTCATTGTTGACTACGCACATACACCCGATGCACTTGAAAAACTCCTTGAAGCTGCAAAGTCTGTCACGAAGAGTCGCGTGATCATCGTATTTGGCGCTACTGGCGACCGAGATAAAGGCAAGCGTCCTATTATGGGAGAGATTGCAGCTCGACTGGCTGACCGCATCGTACTGACCGACGACGAGAGTTATAACGAGAACCCGCAGGCAATCCGCGACGAAGTAATGTCGGGTATTGAACAGGCTAACGGCGGAGCCAAGACGACTGAACTTGGTGATCGACGCGAGGCGATTGAGAAAGCTCTGAGTATTGCGAAGAAGGGCGATACCATCCTTATTACTGGTATGGGACACGAACAATTCCGTATCGTGAACGGCGAACGGCTACCATGGAACGACGGTGATGTCGTACGTGAACTCGTTGGCGATACAAAAAAAGAAGCATAAATAAATACCCCTCAGATGAGGGGTATTTATTACTTATCGAGTAGTTCGCCAAATTGCTGGCGTTTTTTACGCTGCCAGAAATCTGATTGGCGCGTGAGGTACTGGCTGTCAGCCGGATTCTTGAGGAGCTTTTTGACCGCTTCCTCGAGATAGAACCCTCCAAAAGGACCTTTTACAAGAACCGCATCGCCGGTTTCGAGTTTGTCGCGGAGGAAAATACCAGCGCTCGGTGCATCGGAGAAAGTAAATAGCGTTTCGTCTTTCTTAAACCCCTGTGCGATGGCAAGGGGAAGGAAGTGTTCGACGGAAATATCGCCAACGAGCACGATCGTATCGAGTCCATTGAATTCCTGGGCAACTTCTTTGAAGCCTGTATCGGCGTAATCGCCTAGTTCGTGCATGTTGCCAAGAATGGCAAAGCGGCGGGTGACATCGAGTCGCTTAAGAGATTTAAGTGCTTCAATACCGGCGTTCGGGCTGAAGTTGGTGGTGTCATCGATAATGACAGCATCCTGCTTACCTTCAAATAGGCGCATACGACTGGCGGCTGGCTGGAGCGTCTCAAGACCACGGCGAATACCTTCGGGTGAGACGCCAAGTTTTTTAGCGAGCAAGGTAGCACCAGTAAGCTGACGAATAAGCGGCTCGGAGATAAAATGCACCAGAACATCGTCGAGCTGAAGGTCTTCAATCTGAAATTCGACGAGTGCACCCTTGTTTGTCCATGAGCGGACAGTGTAGTTAGCCGTAGATGTCGCGTTTCCGTAGCTGTAGAGAGTTGTAGGGAGGTTATTAATGAAACGATCCTCCACATCTACCGCGTTAACGATGCCAAATTGCTTGGCGTCAGATAGGATTTTTACTTCTTCTTTGCCGACAAGCTCGATGGTTTTCATGTATTCCATATGTTCTGGTGTGACAGCTGTTAAAAAGCCGATATCGGGTTGAATAAACTGAATCATTTCGTCCATATCGCCCGGATGGTCAATGCCATATTCCAAAATGAGAATATCTGGCCCTGATCTAAGGAATGTTGCTAGCGAGCGAGTCAGGACCTTAGCCCATCCCATTGGAGAGAGCGCATTAGTTGGGACTTTCTGGTTAAAGACAGACAAGTACAGACCGAGCCCGTTATTGTAGCTGTCGTCCATGTAAGAGACCTGCTTTTCGGTTGCAAGTAAATGAGCCAGCGCGAGCTTAGTCGATGTTTTACCGACGCTGCCGCCAACGGCAATAACGAGTGGCTTTTTTTGATGGACGTAGCTTTGGGCTAGGTGGCGAAATGTCCCGCTAATAATGCGCTGCGGGAGGGAGCCAGAACTCGCCATCGTTTATGCCTTCGCCTTGGCTTCTGCGGCAATCCTTAGTACGTCAGCGGCGTCGGTGACGATAGGGGCGATTCGGTAAGCATGACGCTCAATCGCACATTGAAGGAGGCGATCGATTAATGCTGGGTAGGCGACCCCAGATTCTTTCCAGAGGCGAGGGAACATACTAATAGCGGTAAAGCCAGGCATAGTATTGATTTCATTAACAAACACTTTTTCGTCACGCGTAACGAAAAAATCGACGCGGCCAAAGCCTTCACACTCAAGTGCTTCACAAACCCTAACGGCAGCTTCGGAAATTTCTTTATAGAGGCTATCTGAAAGTGTCGCAGGTGCGACTAATTCGACGTTACTGCTGTGGACATACTTGTTGTCATACGAATAGAAGTCGTCAGCAACTTTTTCGATGATTTCTCCGACAACTGATGTTTGCTGCGCACCAATATTTCCGATGACGCCGATTTCAATTTCGCGACCGATCACTGCTGCCTGTACGATAACCTTTACGTCATATTTGAAGGCAAGATCTAGCGCCTGCGACAGCTCATCTTCGTTAGTTACGCGCGATACGCCAACTGAAGAGCCGGCGTTAGCCGGTTTCACAAAAAGAATGTCACTTTCGAGTGTACTAACCAGGCTTGAGTAGTTTTGCTGCGAGCCATTTTTACGAAGAGTAACGAAGTTTGCAACTCCGAGGCCGGCATCACGAAGGAGTCGGTAGGCAACATCCTTGTCCATGGCGACAGAAGAACCGATAACGTCAGGTGTCGTAAATGGAACATCCATCATACGAAGCAGACCTTGCATCGTGCCGTCTTCGGCATAGTTGCCAAGTACTGCCGGGAAAATAACGTCACAGGCAAAGGCGACTGAGCCGCCTTTATCGAGGTCATAGAATTCGTTTGAACACTGAGTAACTGTCAGGCGGCCTGAGAGCGGCGTGTCGACGAGCTTGATGGTGCGGATATCTGTCGGACTGTCGACGAAATTTTTAGCATCATATTGACGCCATACACCTTGTTTGTCGATACCGATGACAAATACATCGTATGTATCGGTATCGATGGCGTTAACAATATTATAGGCTGAGATAAGTGAAACTTCATGTTCGGTTGAGCGTGCGCCACAGATAACGGCGACGCGGGTCTTGTGTGAATTCGAAGATGTGGTCATATACTAAGTTTACCACCATTTTCCGATGCCCTCGCCTTAAAAGGAAAAGACCCGGCGAGCACAAGGCTCAGGCCGGGTCGGTGTCATCTCCTTTAGGTAGGGGCTTGTAGGTTAATTCGGCTTGAGCCGGAGTTGATCCATCGAATAGATGGAGAATGACGGTGCCGAACTCGTCGGCGAGTCGCACGCGTATTCCGTAACCTTTACTTTGTAACTCTTGGAAGCACAGCTTGCGATCTTTATTGTCGATTTTGAGGTCGACAGTTTCGCGTCTGGCCATCTTATGCAAGAGTAATGCCATTAGTTCATCGGACTTTCCGATGTCTTTGAGCATCTTCACGACGCTCACCTCCTCAGGAAAAGAGACTAGAGTATAATATCATACTTTTGCTAAAAATGCAATAGCTATGACATCATTGCCATTTTGTATAGCTGCATGCCTATCCGTGGTAGCATCAGGTCTAAAAATTCTGGCTTAAGGAGGAATGAGTCATTTTCGTACGCAGAATCTGGTATGAGCGGACAGAACTTAAAGTGTCCCTTCTCCTTCATGGCGAACGTATCCTGATCGTCGCTATAGCCACCGGCCTGACCGGCAACTTGGTCGAGGGACCGCTTGATGTCAATATCGACGCCGACGGGTTGGTTGCGAGATGGAAGAGTAATGCGCGCTGCGAAATCTACACCTTTGCGTTCTTGCTGTGGTGTCGCTGGACGAATTTCGACGCCTTTTAATTGACTTGCAAGCTGAACAAAGCCACCTTCAGTGCGAATACCCTTAATATGTTCTTCAATGATAGTGCGAGCATTTTGATCTGGTGTGTCTTTGAAACGGTCGACCGTTGCGGATAAGTTATTAATGAGTGAGTGGATATTCTCTGTTGGATGCTCATTAATGTAGTCAGTAATAAGGCTATTACTATGAACAAGATCGTCTTTAGCTTGATGAAACTCGATAGATGGCAGGTCATGCTTTTTTTGGTTAGCATTTAGTTTCTGCTGCTGCAACACGAGTAGCGGGGCATTTGCAAATAAAGCAAGCTCACTGAGTGATGCGCTGTCCTCGGTACCATCAAGCTTGCTGATGCGGCAATAGTCTTCGGCATACTCATTAAGGTGTCGAGCAAAGTCTTCGGAGTCAAGATTTGAGACATCAACTCCTTTTTCGTAGCCATTCTCAAGAAAGAGTGGTTCAGTAGTTAGGTCAATGACGCGGTCGAGAGCTGAATCTGAGTTGGCATATTCGATATTTTGAAGTGTTTCGGCATGTTTATTTTGTGCATGTGGCATGTATATACTTTTAACATAAACATTATATAAAGTCAATTAATAAAAGGTGCTACAATAGTCCTAATGATTGAAGAAACATTTACCGCATATGACATTAGAGCAAAATTACAAGCTGGCGCATCACTTGAATTCGCCTGGAATGTGGGCCGTGCGCTCGCCGAGTGGCTATCGACAACTGGCAGTGTCGCCGTAGTTCGAGGACAAAATGCCGATGAGGAGCTTGTTGGAGCTGTGATTGAAGGACTTCGCTTGCAGGGTCGGGACGTTAGCGATGCTGGGGCGCGCGATAAAGAAGCAGTTATCGCTCTAGTGCAGCAAGCTGGTCATTCAGGCGCGGTACTTGTTGCGCATGATCAACTCACCGATGAAGTGACGATTGAACTCTATAGAGAAGAAGGGCGGCTAGTTGATAGTGAGTCTGGTCTTTACGAAATAAAAGAGCTCATGAACGCTGGTAATTTTGTCCCCGCCGCTGTTAAGGGTGATGTAACAACGCTCGCGTAAAATAATCTCGTTCTGCCATGTAGGATAAATATATCGTCAATGCTCTCTTTAGGGCATTGACTTTTTATTGTTTTTCTGTTAATATAGCGCCTAGCACTACCGAGGTCGATGTTCGCATCCCTTAGGGTGCGCACATTGACTTTCTAGATTTTCACATCACCCAACCCAAGTAGAAACGGATACCATGAACACCACTACAGCAAACCTGCCGGCACTCATCGAGCGCACCGGAGGTGCGCTCCTGAAGGTCATGACAGACCTGGACGCCTACGTCGATCCGAAGTACCCGCTCACCCGAAAAGGTCAGCTGGCCATCGGCCGCATCGTCCAGGACTTTCCTGCGCTGAACACCGAACAGGACATCGAGCTGCTGGTCGAGATCATGAGCCGCCACGGAGTAACGTCAACGAACGCACTCCGGGGCTACCTCAACGACTTCGGCACGCGCTTCACGTACCTGGCCATCACCTTCCTCTTCGAGGAAGGCAAGCACGGTCACCGCGGCAAGGACGAGGACCTGTTCGCGCCGGGCAAGAAGTACCAGCCGATGCAGTACGTACGGTCGGTGCTCGAGCTCATCGAGAACGCCTCGTCCTACCTCGAGATCGACACGATCGAAGAGATCTCGGACCTGGTCGAATCGCTCGGCGGGCTCGAGGACGCCCTCAAGTTGTCGTCTGAGCGCCTGGAGATCGCCCTGATGCGACTCGAGAGCGACTTCAGGCCCTACCCGGAAGCCGAAAAGCTCCCGGAGGAGCACGACGAGAACTAGGTGGCGAATCCCTTCATTACCCTAGGGGTGCCGAAAGAACTGTTGCTGAGGGGACTCAGTAGCGGTGAATTCGGCCCTCTAAGGGTACTAGCGAGAGGCTATTACCAAGCTCTCGGCAAAGTGTATCACCCCGATCGCGGTGGTGACGCGGCCTTGATGGCTTCGTTCACCACCGCGTTCGCGGACATTCAACAGGCTGACGACGAAGAACTTGAGTTCTATATCGAAGAGCTTGTTGATGAACGTGATCTCCGTGCGGCAACAAGTCGACAAGCGACGCTTGACGACAATGCGCGGCGCGGCGCGACTATCGGTAGATTGGTTCATGCCAGTGCGGCAATTGACCAGTTCGCCGTATTGGGAGTTTCGGCTCCTCAGTCGCTCCTGTGCTGGTTCGGAGACGGTAGACTTGTCGTGCTTGACGTACAATCGCCTCATCAGGTGGTTGCTCGTCTGGCTGAACCCGACAGTTCACCTGATCCCGATAAGCACAGCTATGATTACGCCTATGAAAAAGGGCAGTGGGTTGCGCGAACCTTGCGTGGCTCAAGAGTCGTTAAGCGAACCCCGCTTAGACTTCTTGGACAAAACCGAGTCTCGATTATTGGCGGTGTTAGCGCAGTGCGGACGACCCAAGTGTCGACCAGTGCTGGCTTCACCGCCCTCGAGTCCGGTATAGGGCATACACTACTACGATGGGAGGACCCGCGTACGGCTTGGTATATGGAGCATCTGTCCGGTAATACGGCTGGTGGTCTTGTACTAACCGATGCGAAAGGCAAGTACGTCACCCTAACGGGAGAAATACTTGCCCGGGCATGAAAATCAAGAGAAAGTCACGGCTCGGCTGCATATGCGGCCGGGCTTTTCTCATTTTTTGGCACTCGTACTATGAGAGTGCTATTTTTTATGATTTTTTGTTACAATAAGGGTACATACATAAACGTCAAAAGGAGGAATATTCATGACTAGTCCTATTAAGCCTCTTGCTGATCGAGTCGTAGCAGTACGCGACGTTGCCGCTACGCAAACAGCGAGTGGTATTTATCTACCCGATACTGCTAAGGAAAAGTCCACACTGGCAACTGTCATTGCGATAGGCGCTGGAGTTAGCGAAGTGAAAGTTGACGACAAAATCGTCTACAAAGAATATGGTGCGACTGAACTGAAGATCGACGGTACAGACTATTTGATTATTAACGAAGAAGATATCCTAGCCACGGCTTAACTATGGATATTTTAACAATTCTTTTTCCGATAGTAGTCTGTATATTCTATGCTGCAATCGTAGCGGTAATTGTTAAGCTCGTTATATTTTCGTACCAAATACCAAAGCGCCTACAAACGCTCGAAAAACGAATTAAGCAACTTGAAGATAGGGAGAATAAGTAATGGCTAAAAAAGTTTTTTACGATGATGACGCACGCAGCCGCGTACTTGGTGGAGCGAAGATGCTCTATGATGCCGTGAAAGTAACATACGGACCAAAGGGCCGCAATGTTATGATCGCCAAAGGATATGGCGGACCAACAGTTACCCATGATGGTGTCACTGTAGCTGAAGCGGTTGATCTTCCCGAGGGAGACGATGAAACACTCGGCTACAAGGTAGGTGCCGAGCTTATTAAGCAGGCGGCAAGCAAGCTTAATAAAGTCGCCGGTGACGGCACGACGACGGTGACGGTGCTGACCTATAATATTTTGAAAGAAGCCAATCGCCTGATTGCTGCCGGCCATAACCCCCAGGAGCTTCGCAAAGGAATTGAATCAGCTGGTGCTGAAGTTATTGCAGCACTCGATGGCCTCGCTGAGAGCGTTGAGGGCAACAGTGAGCGTGTCGCTGAAGTTGCGACTATTAGTGCCGGTGATGAAAAGATCGGCCGTCTCATTGCTGATGTCATTGAGAAGGTTGGTAAGGACGGCGTCGTAACGGTCGAAGCCGGACAAGGTCTTGAACTTGAAGCTGAAGTGGTCGAAGGCTTTAGTCTCGACCGTGGCTGGGTCAGCCCGTTCTTCGTTACCGATGCGGGACGACAAGAAGCAGTGTATGAGCGACCAGCTATTATTGTCACCGATAAGAAGATTTCAAGTGTGGCTGAGTTCTTGCCAATGCTTGAGAAGCTAGCTCAAGCCGGCAAGAAGGACGTTGTTCTGATTGCCGATGAGGTTGAGGGCGAAGCGCTTAGCATCCTGGTATTAAACAAACTTAAGGGTGTATTCAATACGGTCGCTGTTAAAGCACCATCATTTGGTGATCGACGTAAAGATATCTTGCAGGATATCGCAACTCTTACCGGTGCGACTCTCATAAGTGAAGAGCGCGGCTTGTCGTTTGAGACAGCTGAGCTTGACGTGGTTGGATCCGCTCGTAAGGTGATTGTTGGCAAAGATGAGACTACGATTATCGAAGGAGCAGGTACGGAAGTTGCGGTTCAGTCAAGGATTGAGCAGATTAGCTCACAATCTGAGCATGCCAACAGCGAATACGACAAAGAGCAATTCGATAAACGAGTTGCATCACTGTCGGGCAAAGTGGCGGTTATTAAAGTGGGCGGTGCAACGGAAACCGAGATCGATGAGAAGAAGTTCCGCGTTGACGACGCTGTTGCCGCAACAAAAGCGGCACTTGCCGAAGGTATTGTCGCAGGTGGTGGTGTGACGCTTGTAAACTTGTCGGCGGCAATTAATGCCGACGGTGCCGATAGTATTAGTGCTGGCCGCCAAATCCTTAAGACTGCGCTGAAGCAGCCATTTATGCAGATTACCGCCAACGCTGGACTTAACAGTGATGCATTGCTTGCGCAAGTTGAAGCAAGCGAAGCAGGCTTTGGTATTAATGTTAATGCACCAGAGAAGGGTGTCATTGACGTTAAGAAGGATGGAGTGATTGATCCGGCTCGCGTCACAAAAGAGGCAGTTCAAAACGCGGTCTCAATTGCGAGCACCGCTGCAACGATGGGCGCACTCGTGGTAGATATTCCAGAACCTGAAACACCAGCTGCTGCTGGAATGCCAGGTGGTATGGGGTTCTAGGACTTCACCGCTAGCAAAATTAAAAACTCCGCAGTGTAGCGGAGTTTTTAATTTTGTCTACATAAGCCTTAGGCTTTGTTTGAGAAAAAGTCGATTTCCTTGATGATATCAAGCAAAGCTTGTGCGCGGCGGCTGTCATCTGGGATGGCTTTTGCTGCTTCGTGTGTAGCGGCAAGAAGGCTTTGATCGTCAGTTGATCGGATGATCAAAAGAAGGGTGTCAAACTTTTCTTCTGGTGAGACATCGAGTTTGTCGATCAGTGGGCGAAGTTCACTAAGAGCATCTTTTTTGATTTCTTCGAGATCGTTTGTCACTGGTGTGGCAATAGGAGCGATAACTGGCGCATCGACGACAGGTGCTACTGGCTCTTCGACAGTAGGTGTCGCTATAGGTGTTGTTTGCGTTTCTTCGAACTGAAGTCCGCTAACGTTTTCGTCAGCTTGCTGTGTAACACCCGCAAGAACCTTTGCAAGTTCTTGGTCATCACTAATTGGTTGTTGATTCTGCGGTTGAATATCCATGGCCCACCTCTGATATTAGTACTTATGCTTCTTTACTAAATACTGTATCATAGTAACAGTTAAACTCGCAAGTGAGTGAAGGGTGGGGAAATGTTAGACGACAACAATGTATTGAGGCAACGAGACCCAAGTGATGCGCTTGGTGTAGCGGCTCAGCAGTACCAACAAGCACGGTTTGCTGTAGCGGTAAATAATCCAGAGCACGACGGGCGAAAGATCGTACGCGTAGTGGTAGCTGGCATGGGTGGCTCGGCACTAGCGGCTCTTTTGGTCAAGTCATGGCTCAAAACCGAGCTAGCCGTTCCGTTTGAAGTAGTTCGTACCTATGATCTGCCTGGATATGTTGATAGCGAAACGCTTGTTATCGCGAGTAGCTATTCGGGTAATACTGAAGAGACACGTAGCTGTCTTAATGAAGCGCAGCGCCGCGGTGCGCAGGTCGCGATTATTGCAGCCGGCGGAAAGCTCATCGAGACTGCTCAAGGTGCCGACATCACTCACGTCCAACTTCCGTCCGACCTTCAACCTCGTATGGCAGTTATTTACAACTTGCGAGCCCTCGTCGCTCTTATGGGGCACTTCGATATTACGTCGCATATGGCATTTGATGAAATCGCTCGCACGGCCGATTGGCTCGCGTCCGAAACGGCAAAATGGACCAGTGATGTGTCGACCGACAAAAACTACGCCAAGCAGCTAGCTCTTACT
This sequence comes from Saccharimonadales bacterium (SeqCode), assembly GCA_049295575.1. Taxonomy (GTDB): domain Bacteria; phylum Patescibacteriota; class Saccharimonadia; order Saccharimonadales; family Saccharimonadaceae; genus UBA6022. Next base: position 15,688 of record JBAQQX010000001.1, on the reverse strand, counting down.
GCTGTAGGTAAGACGCCTGTATTCTACGCGGGTAGCCTCATGTCACCAGTTGCTTATAAATGGAAGATTAGCTGGAATGAGAATGCGAAGAATGTGGCGTTCTGGAATGAGCTACCAGAATTTAATCATAACGAATTTATGGGATGGACCTCTCATCCAGTCGAGAAGCCATTTGCTATCTTTGATCTCGTGAGTAATCTCGAGCATTCACAGATTCTAAAGCGCTTCGACGTATCCGACCGACTCTTAAGCGGCCGTCGACCGAAGTCGACAGTTGTGAATCTTGAAGGGAATAGTGAAATTGCTCAGATGCTATGGGGTAGCATTCTTGCTGATTTTGTCAGTATATACGTTGCCATACTCAATGGTGTCGATCCAACACCGGTACCGCTTATTGAGAAATTGAAACAAGAGCTCGCTTAGTTATATTGACGCAAGGCTTCGATCGGATCTTTGCGCGCGGCGCGGATTGCCGGATAGAGACCAAAAATACCACCAACAATTAACGAGATTCCTGCGGCGCAGCCGGCAATATCCCAGGTAAAGACTGGAGAGAAGGTGAGTTGAGTACTAATGGCAAAGGCGACGATATAGCCAAGTAGATAGCCGGTGATGCCACCACCAATACTGATTGCGAGTGATTCAATCAAAAATTGCCAGACGATATGTGCATTACTTGCACCGAGTGACTTCCGGAGCCCGATTTCACGCGTACGTTCAGCAACGGTGACGAGCATAATATTCATGATGCCAATGCCGCCGACGATGAGCGAGATACCGGCAATAGCCGTACCAACGCTTGCTATCGTAAAGAAGAGCTGGCTGGTCGGCTGCGCGAGATGTTGACCAGCGAGGATGGCAAAGTCATTCTCTTGTTTGTGGAGAGATAATAACGTGGCATTTGCCTTATTGATAACGGTCGGAAGATTCTGGACACTATCGGCTCTAATGTCGATTTGTTGCAGCTGCGATACGCCTTGGTTGAAACTTTTACCGAGCGCGAGACTCACGATGGCAGCATTGTCGAAATCAATATTATTATAATTAATCGGATCATTCATGCGTTTAAGTACTCCGATGATCGTAACGGTTTGTCCGCGTATTGTCAGTGTCTGACCGGTTGAGTCCTCTGTGCCAAATAGGTCAATTGAGGCTTGGAGGCCAAGTACGGCTGTATTGATGTTCGTCTCGCCGTCAATAAACTGACCGGAGCGGAGTTTTAGTTGGGCGATGTCGGCAAGCTCTGGCGTTGTCGCAACGATTGGGACACGGTTGAGTGTGCGGTCGGCTGATTTGATACTGCCGTTAATTACCATGAGTGGCGCGGCGGCCTTGACGTGGTCAAGTTCTCGAATGTGAACAAAGTCACTTTCAGTAAGAGTACTGGTAGCAAAACGAGTCTGAGAAGCGGGTATGGTGAAGTTGTCGCCATTTTTTGTTGGCGCCCCTGGGCGAACAACGGCGATATTGCCGCCAAGATCATCGACTTGTTTGGCGACAAGTTGGCTTGCGCCTTCGCTAAGAGCAAGGATAGCTGTGATGCTAGCAATACCAATAGTCACCCCGAGCATTGTTAATGTGGTGCGCATGCGGTTGCTGCGAAGTGACTGCGCTGCGTTTTGAATGTGGTTAATAAGGAGGAAGCGCATTATTTTTTATCTTTCTTTTTCTTGCGAGTGGCTTTTTTGGCAGATGTTGGCGTGTGTTCATCGAGCCGTTTCTTCGTAGAGGTTTCGGCCGGCTCGTTGCGAGCTGCTTTTGAGTCGGTGTCAATTTTTCCATCAAGCATGGTAATGACACGACTGGCATACGTCGTAAGGTCGGGATTATGAGTCACCATAATAATCGTATTACCACGCTTATGAATGTCGGATAGCTCTTCCATGATGACATGGCTAGCTTTACTATCGAGGTTGCCCGTTGGCTCATCGGCTAGAATAATCGACGGCTCGTTTACTAGTGCTCTTGCGATAGCGACGCGCTGCGTCTGGCCGCCAGATAGTTGCCAGGGCATATAGTATTCGCGCTCTCCAAGGTGGAATGATTTTAGAATCTTGCTGGCCATTTTAAGGCGCTTCGTCTGGTGGACGCCTTTATAAGTAAGTGGCAGTGCGACGTTTTCAATCACGTTGAGGCGCGGAATCAAATTAAAGCTTTGGAAGACGATGCCAATTTGTTCTGATCGAATTCGTGCGTGCTTGCGGCTGCTGAGTGTCTCGACTGATACATTATCAAGCAGGTACTCGCCGTCATTAGCGCGGTCGAGGAGTCCTAGTACATTAAGGAGTGTTGTCTTGCCACAGCCGCTTGGGCCCATGATTGCGACAAATTCACCCTTTTCGATCGTAAGATCAATACTATCGAGCGCAGTATGTTCGGCGTCGCCAACGCCAAAGCGCTTCGTGAGTGCTTTAAGTGCAATAACAGGTGACTGAGGCGTATTCATTCCTCTAAGTATAGTGAGTTATGGGTATAATCTGCAACTACTAGTGTGGCGTGAATTATACAACCGTTGGTATACTACATAGGTAAGTGTGGAGAGATGGCCGAGTGGTTGAAGGCGCACGCTTGGAAAGCGTGTATAGCAGCAATGCTATCGCAGGTTCGAATCCTGTTCTCTCCGCCATATAAAAGACAGTCCGTTGGGACTGTCTTTTATATGTAGTAGGTGTGTGTGGTATGAATTATTCGCCTTGATGCATCATGTGCCACTCGTGGCTATGCTTTGTCTCGCCGAGCGACAATGGCATGAAGTCGTAACTCAGACCCTTTAATAGTAGGTCAAGCTCTGAGGTCATTTCAGGAAGTGATGTGTCGAGAGCAAGCCTGAGAATGGCGGCTCGCGCGATGTGCTGCTCTGCTGTGACTTGAATTTGGACTGGTGCTCGGAGAATGTCACCTGCGCCATGGTCTGATTTAGTCCAGACGATACCCATGCTATCGTAGGGGAGTTCGATGCGGTGGACTCGGCCTGGGTCGCGGCGCAAAATATCAAGTAGTTGCGGAACGGCCTGGCCTTTTCGGCGGCCGTATTCGCAGTGTGGCAGTCCCTCGTAGCGAATCATCGAGCCGTTCATGTGATTCATAGGTTCGCCAAGCTGATTATCGATTGCGCTAAGAGCTTTTAGGATGCCAAGGTGGGATGGCCAGGCAACCGTTACGCGATTGTCGCTGCGCTCACTTAAAAGGTAACCTGTTTCTCTTGTTGTTTGCTCGTATATCTTGCCGTTTTTCGATTCAAATTCGTACGCACATTCCGGGTTCATAGCAACAGTACCTTTCGTCTACTGCGCATAGTAGCATTAGAACTTTGGCGTGTAAATAGACGCTATATGTAGCGTTGTAAATAACAAACACACCACCACAAGGGGTGGATAATAGAGTATCTCGCTTGTGGTGAAAAATACACATAAAAAGACTTGAAAAACCATATATGGGGGCATATAGTACTACTCAGACACTACATATGTAGCAGTTCAATCAAAACACACATTTTGCAAGAAGGACATTTGCACTACCAGATCGGTAGTTTTCTTGCACCACTTTGAGGGAGGTGGGTGTGTCAAACATAATAAAATAGGGGAAACAAGGTATGAGTAACATTCAAGTCGTCAAACGCGATGGCACCCGCGAACCATTTGACGCTAATAAGATCAATCTGGCACTTGTCGCAGCGAGCGAAGGTTTGCCTGATCAAATCAGTAAAGTTGTGCAAGTCGCAACTGAACTGCAGCTGACATTATTCGACGGCATTACGAGCGAACAGCTCGACGAAGCTGTTATTCATACTGCTCTACAGAATGTTAAAGACGATCCAGACTTCGATATAATCGCAGCTCGTCTTCTTCTCAAGAACCTTTATAAGAATATCCTCGGTGATTACACGAATGACGCTGAGCTAAAGAAGCTCCACGAAACAAAGTTCATTGACTACCTTAAGCAAGGTATCCAGGATGGACTACTCGATGAGCGTATGAACGGCAAACTATTTGATCTCAAGAAACTCGCAAAAGCTCTTGATCCAAGCCGTGACAACCTGAGTAAGTATCTTGGTGTTATTACTAATAAAAACCGTTACGCTCTTCGTAAGCAGAGTGGAGAGCCGCTTGAAGTGCCACAGTATACTCACATGCGTATTGCTATGGGACTAAGCTTCAATGAGCCAGATCCAACCGCTGCAGCCATCGACTTCTATAAGCACATGAGTAATCTTGACTATGTGCCCGGTGGCTCAACTCGCGTGAATGCCGGCGGTTCATTCCCGCAACTTTCTAACTGTTTCCTTATTGAAGTACAGGACGATATGGAATCAATTGCCAAGGGTGTTCGCGATGTTATGTGGATTGCCAAGGGAACCGGGGGTATTGGTATTAGCCTGAACAAGCTACGCGCGGCTGGCTCACCAGTACGAACAACGAACACAGCATCAACTGGCCCAATCCCATTCATGAAGATGATCGACACCGCTCTTTTTGCCGTTAGCCGAAAAGGCAAAAAAGCTGGCGCCGCCGCTCTTTACATGGAAAACTGGCACCTTAACTTCCCGCAGTTCCTTGATCTTAAGCAGAACTCAGGTGATCCATACCTTCGCACTCGCCTTGCCAATACTGCCGTGTTTATGAGTGATGAATTCATGAAGCGTGTTGAGAAAGACCAAGACTGGTACCTATTCGATCCAGCTGAAGTTTCCGATCTTCCCGAGCTTTACGGAGCAGCGTTTAGTAAGCGCTACGCTGAATACATTAAGAGTGCAGAAAAAGGCGAGATGCGCGACTTCAGCAAAATCAGTGCCCGTGAGCAGTTCCGTCAAATCCTGACCGTGCTTCAGGCAACATCTCACCCGTGGATTACTTGGAAGGATACGATTAATGTTCGCGCCCTTAACAACAACACGAGTACTATCCATCTATCCAATCTATGTACTGAAATTACCCTCCCTCAAGATAAAGATAATACCGCCGTATGTAACCTAGTGAGTATTAATCTATCTGCCCATCTCCTAGGTGATAAGACATGGGACTGGGAGCGTCTCGAGGCAAGTACGCGAAGTGCAATACGCCAACTCGATAACTTGTGTGACATCACGAATACGCCAATTCCTGAAGCGATGCACTCAAACCTTCAGAACCGTGCGCTCGGCCTTGGCATGATGGGTTTCACTGACGTCATTGAAAAACTTGGCTATAGCTACGAATCAGAAGAGGCATATGATCTTATGGATCAGTTAACTGAATTCATTAGCTACCAGGCTATCGATGAATCAGCTGAACTGGCGCAGAAATTTGGCGCCTACCCAACTTTCGAGGGAAGTGGCTGGAGCCAAGGAATTTTGCCAATCGATACTGTTGATGAGCTCGCAACTGACCGTAAGGTAAAAGTTGATGTTACGCGCAAAACTCGCCTCGACTGGGAAGCGCTGCGCGCTAAGGTTAAAAAAGGTATGCGGAATGCAACACTTATGGCTATCGCACCAACGGCTAATATCGCTCACATCGCTGGAACAACACCCGGTATTGACCCACAGTTTGCTCAGATTTTTAGTCGTACAACACTTAACGGTAAATTCCTTGAAGTGAACGTTAATATGGTTAATGACCTCAAGGCGCTTGGTCTTTGGGAAGAGGTAAAGAATGACGTGCTTCGCCTGCAAGGTGACCTCACGGAAATTGATGCCATCCCGCAACGAGTAAAAGATGTATACAAGACAAGCTTCCAGCTTAGCCCATATGCCTTTATCGAAGTTGCTGCCCGAGCACAAAAATGGGTCGACCAAGCGATTTCACGAAATATGTATCTTGAAACACGTGACATTGATGAGATGGTAAAGATCTACAGCGGTGCATGGAAAAAAGGTCTCAAAACGACCTATTATCTCCACGTGAAACCGCGTCACCAAGCAGAGCAAAGTACCGTGAAGGTCAACAAGGCTGAAGGAGCGAGCGGGCCGCGCAAAGCAGGATTCGGCTTCGCAAAAGCAAAAGGGTAGGCCTATGATTAGCGAACAAGATAATTAATACACAGTTTATACACAAGCAACACAAGTAGGGGGATAACACCATGAACGCATCACAAATTATTTCAGAAGATATGACACTCGAAGAGAAGCTCGCAGCTATCGATCAGGCGATGGCAAATGCTCAGGCGCTAGCTGACGATGACGCTGCTACACGCGGTGGGTTTGCCGCACCGCTCGATCCAGCTGACCTAACTATGTGTGACGGGTGCCAATAATGCGCGGAGGAGAACAGCTTGTATTTACCGATGTTGACGAAGCGCTCGATGGCCACGCACTTAAAACGCTTCCTGAAGTACACGAAACACTGCAGGATATTGAAGCACAATTTGCAGAACTGAGCCCGGATGTAGCTGATACTGACCTGGAGCGTGTCGTGCTCTCTCTGGAGCATGCGCGCCTTGAAAAGCAGGCGCTGAAACTCGGCGCATACTGTGCAGCTAGAGGCTTAATTGACGACAGATTGGAGACGGCAGCGTAATGGCGGGAATTTTAGGAACAGGCATTCAAGATGGACTGCTGCTTAAGCCAGTCCATTACCAATGGGCTATGGATCTCTATGACCAGGCAGTCGCCAACACATGGTTTCCAAATGAAATTCAGCTTGGCCAAGACCTGAGCGACTGGAAGAAGATGAGCGACGAGGAGCGTCATGCGTTGACCTTCTTGATGAGCTACTTTAACCCGAATGAGCTACTGGTCAATAAGGCGCTTGCCTTTGGTGTGTATCCATACGTCAATGCTGCCGAGTGTCACTTGTACCTCGCGAAGCAGATGTGGGAAGAGGCTAACCACTGTATGAGCTTCGAGTATGTCCTTGAGACATTCCCAATCGACCGTGAACAAGCTTATGCGGCTCATGTTGAAACTCCTTCAATGGCGCGAAAAGAAGAATTTGAAACCAAATTCATCAAGCGCATGACTGAAGAGACACTTGATATTACGACAACCGAAGGTAAGAAAGATTTCGTTCGCAACCTAGTCGCGTACAATATTATCCTTGAGGGCATCTGGTTCTATAGCGGCTTCATGGTGGCGTTATCATTCCGTCAGCGTAACCTACTGCGTAACTTCGGATCTTTGATGGACTGGGTTGTTCGCGACGAGTCGCTTCATCTTAAGTTTGGTATCAATCTTATCCTGACTGTTCTTGAGGAAAATGAGGATCTTCAGACGGAAGAGTTTGCCACTGAAATCAAGCAAATGATTCTTGATGCTGTCGAGATGGAAGAGGATTACAACAAGGACTTGCTGCCAAACGGTATTTTGGGCCTTAACTCGGATTACATTAATCAGTATGTGAAATATCTCGCCGATCGACGTCTTGAAGAGCTTGGTTTCGAGCCGCACTATAAGGTGTCAAACCCAGCAAAATGGATGGCAGCAGCCAACGATACACTCGAACTCGTCAATTTCTTTGAAGCGACGAACACGAGTTATGAAGTGAATGCTGGCACAACGAGCAAGGGCGGACAAAGTCCAAGTGCCGACCGTGATGAAAACGATCCTGATACGAGTATTTTGAAAAAGTAATAGGTATTAAACTAAATGCCAATAAGCAGGCGACGTATAGCGACGCCTGCTTTTGTCTTATAGAAGGAGTGATATGAAAGAAATTATCGGTGAGTACGAAACATTCATAACGAAGGTGGATGCGCTTGTTGCTGCGCACGGTATTGCAGGTGACGACCTGGTGCAGTTAGATACGATTTGTTATCGTGTTGAAACGAATGAACGTTACGATGAGCTGAAGCGACGACTTGCGGGCGTGGCGTTGGAGATTGACGAGACTGAGGTTAACGGTCGTTTAATTTCTGTTTTTGCCGTAGAGAGGCCATTAGTGGCAGGCAACTGGCAGTCTATTTCTTATATCGAGGTTCCGCAGCCTAAGCCAGGAAGTCCGTATCCAGAAGGTATTGATCATGTACAGATTGTTACGCGACAGCGATTGTCGGATTTTCATGCAAAGTACTCGGAGACACCGTTTGAAGAGAAGGGGCTCGTGAATATAATTAATCCTCTTTTGAAGCTTAGTGGAAGTGATGTGAGCGTGAAGTTCCACGATAAGCATATGGGTGCGGTAGTTGAGTTAGAAAACAAAGTAAGCCATTAACGCAGGTTAACGAGATAGGCAGTATCTTGCTTATGAATATTTTGACCTTAAAGGAACGGCGCCTCATACTATGAATATCTATGTGGGTTAAAAATAAACAACAAACAGGCTTTACAATTGTTGAACTTCTTATTGTCATTGTCGTCATTGGTATTCTCGCCGCTATAACGATTGTCGCCTATAACGGCATCCAAGAGCGCGCAGAATCTACCAAGATCGTTAGCCAGGCTAATGCTTATATAAAGGGCTTGAAGCTTTGGGAGGCCGACTTGGGTCGTACGACCACTTCTAGTTGTATAGCTCCGCAGTCGTATGCTACATGTCCTTTTACTGAGCATTGGTATAATGATGTGCCAAATGATGCCGCGTTTAATACAAGCCTTCGTAAGTACGCCGGTACGGGTGAGCCGGTATTATTTAAGTACGGGGTGAGCAACCCGAAGGGATCGATGTGGTTTCACGCGAATTACTATAACGACAATAGGGCAGTGTTGAAGTATGATGTCGGACCATCTAGTGATTGCGGTGTCTCTAATGTTCTCAGTCTTCCGTATGACGAGCTTACTCTCAGTGGCGCCAAGTTTACGTCTCGTACGAGTAGCTATACCGAATGTATGATTGAAGTGTATAAGTGGTAGGAAGTATTTCGTTGATCGTAGTTTCAATAACTATATAAAGTATAGCATGCTGTTGTACGAGGGTGTATACTAAAGGGTATGAAAACAAAACTTCTCATTTTTGGCATCACGGGTGATCTTAGTACTCGTAAGCTACTTCCTGCTCTGAAAGAAATTTATGCTACCGGTGAGTTTGATGACTTGTCGATTATCGGTGTATCGCGTCGCGATGTAGATGTGCCTGAGCTTTTAATGAAATCACTTGGTAGTGCTGAGCTAGCAGACAAGGTGGCTATTTTCTCGATGGATCTTGCTAAAGTAGGTGATTATACTCGTCTTAAGGAATATATCGCACTTAGTGACGACGAGCAGCTTATCGCTTACTTGTCCGTGCCGCCATCAGCTGCAACGGCGATTGTCGACTTTATGGGCGAGGCGGGGATGACGACGCCAAATGTGAAGATTTTGTTTGAAAAACCATTTGGCGTTGATTTGGCTTCAGCTCAGGATGCAATTTCAAGAACAGCTCGTTATTATACCGAGGATCAGCTGTATCGTATCGATCACTACCTAGCTAAGGAGATGGCGCAGAATATTGTGGCTTTTCGCGGCGGCAACGCCTTGTTTGGAAATATCTGGAATGATAACTTTATTGAATCCATTGAAATCGTTGCGACCGAGAAGATAGGCATCGAGGGGCGCGCTGAGTTCTATGAACAAACTGGTGCACTTAGGGATTTTATACAAGGTCATCTTATGCAATTACTTGCACTAACACTCATGGATATTCCGCACGACTTTGCCTGGTCGGAACTTCCGGAGCTGCGTCTGAAAGCACTTGAGCAGCTTCAAGTGGCTGATCCACTAAAAGCTAGTCGCGCACAGTATGAAGGCTACCAGGAAGAAGCAGGAAACTTAGGCAGCCTAACTGAGACCTTTGTGTCACTTGAGCTTCAGTCTAACCAACCACGCTGGCTTGATGTGCCAATCCGTCTTACGACAGGCAAGGCGCTTGACGTGAAGTCAACTGAGATTCGAATTCATCTAACGAAGCTTCATGAGGCACAGAGCAATCGTATCGTATTTCGCATTCAGCCAAATGAAGGTATTGATATCGAACTATTTACTAAAAAACCGGGATACGACCGTGAATTTGAAACTCGTCATCTCGAACTTAATTTCCCTGAGAATACAAAGTTGCCAGATGCCTACGAGCAAGTGATTGTTGATGCGATTCGTGGTCATAAGAACCTCTTTACAAGTAGCGCAGAAGTACTGCGCAGCTGGGAGATATTACAGCCGATTCAGGATGCCTGGAATATGGATAACGAGCCACTAAAACAATATAGTCTTCAGTCGCGCGTTGAAGATATTATCTAGCAGTCAGCTGTTACTCTTGGGATGTACTTAAAAGTACTGTAGCTAGCGGTTCCGTTGCCTGTGAAGGTGGCAATAAGGTCTTGTGAGCAGCTTTCACCGTCATTCTCGTCGAGAATGTAGGGATTGCCGCGCGCATCTCCAGCCCGGAGGCCGTCGAGGTTCATGCTCGCCGCGGTGCCTATTCGTGTGAGGTTGTCGTAGTAGCGCGTCCAGCAAATGTGGGTCTTGGCGAGATCTTTCGGTTCAACATTGCCAGTATTGCCAGACGATACGGCGCATGATCCTGCCGACCAGGTGCTGCCGGTGATATCTTTAAGTAGTTTGCCGTCGTTAACACGAGCGGCAAAGATAGCTTTGGTATAAAGGGTGACATCACTGTCTCTTTTGGAATTTTTCGCCCTGTCCTGAATACCGTTATAGGCAACGACAGTGATAGCTGCGAGAATACCAATAATGACGATCACAATAAGAAGTTCGACAATCGTAAAACCTGATGGGCGTAGCTTTGTCATAATGCAGGTCCTGTTGACGTTGAGTTATTGAGAGTACTGTTCCATACCCAGTCGGTTGAGTTGCCGTCGGCATAGGTGTACAGCGTCGATCCCTGGGTCGCCATGACGTCATCAACGTACAGTGTTGCGCCTGCTGGAGCCTGTGAGCCTTCCCAGCCAATGTCCATGAAGAAATTCGTTGCACCAGTTGGTATGGTAACTGTTTGTGAGATGCGGGTCCACGTGTTTGGCGTCACTGGCTTTGTATATGCCACGTAGCTCACGCCAGTACCGCGGCGCACCATTATGACACTGGATTCACTGGTGTATATCCATGCCGAAAAGGTAACTGTCTCGTCACCGATGCCAAAGGATGACGTATCTCCACTTCTTGCGAAGCCATATCCGGTCCCTTTTGTTAAGAGCGTGGAGGCACTTCCGCTATGAAAACGAACTGTCGTGCGGCCAATGGTGGCGCCGCCGCCATTACTCATGTTTAATCCAGCTACTTCGCTGCCAGGATTGCTAGCTAGATTGGTGATAGCTGCGACACCTCCGACGCCGTGTCCAGCGCAGCCGCCGCTGAGCGAAGTAGAAGATGTGCTGCTTATCTTGCGACTCATTGTTCCATTAGTGGCAGTGAGGCAGTACGTGTTGCCCGAGGCGCTATATTGATACGACACATCCTGGCTATTAGTAATGCCAAGGTTTGCAAGGTTGCCAATGCCATTGGTACCTGTCGCTGCCGGATACTGGTCTGGGTTGTCAACTTGGTAGACCGTAAGCTTCTTCGCTGCTTGAGATAGGGCAGTGTTTAGAGAGGTGGTACGAGCCCGTTCCTGAATGCCATTATAGGCAACGATAGTAATAGCGGCAAGGATACCAATAATGACAATCACAATAAGAAGTTCGACAATCGTAAAGCCTGGCTGGTGTCTCTGTTTGTATATCATAAATGCTAAAAGCCTTTGGAAATACTATACCAAACTTAGAGCATAAGCACTAAATATTTAGTAAGTTCAAGGGATGACTGATGTGTTTTTATCTGTACATATAGCGTATTGTAAATATGACAATATACTACATGTAGCGTATATGACGTACTACCTGTTACAATGAAGTTCCATGGGAGACAAAGCGAACATGGATCAAAAACAGAAATACATATTTGTAACTGGGGGTGTGCTCTCGGGGGTAGGAAAAGGCATTACTGCAGCGAGTATTGGCGCAGTTTTACAAGCTAAAGGTAGTGTCGTTTCGATTCAGAAATGCGACCCGTATCTCAATGTGGATGCGGGTCTTTTGAATCCTGCGGAACACGGCGAATGTTTTGTGACGAAGGACGGAGCGGAGACTGATCTGGACCTAGGTCACTATGAACGGTTCTTGGATATTGAGCTGACACAGAAGAACGCAACCCTATCGGGTAAATTATTATCTCAGCTTATTGCCGATGAGCGAGCGGGTAAATTTGGTGGCAAGACAGTACAGCTCGTACCACATTTAACGCAGTCGATTCAGCAAGCAATTATTGAAGCCGGAAAAGACAGCGATATTCATATTGTTGAGATTGGCGGGACGGTCGGAGACTATGAGGGCCTAAGCTTCATTGAAGCAATTCGTGAACTAGGCCAGAAGGTAGGCCGGGAAAATTGCCTCTATGTCCACGTGGTGTACGTGCCGTTTATTAGCACGAGCAAAGAATTTAAATCTAAGCCTGCTCAAAATGCCCTTAACGACCTCCGCGGTTTCGGTATCGTGCCAGACAGTGTGATAGTGCGAACCGACGCACCGGCTCCGGAGAGTATCGCGGATAAAATTAGTCTATTCGGAGGTGTGCCGCGAAGCGCGGTGTTGCTACAGCCGAATGTAGAGACGGTCTTCCAGATTCCTCTCGCAATTGCGAGCAGCGGACTACATGACCTTCTGACGAAGTTTTCAGGACTCACGGCGCAACCGGTCCTTGATAAGTGGCAGAAGATTCTTGATCAGCAGAGTGCAAAACACGACAGGACAGTTACGATCGGTCTCGTGGCGAAGTATATGGATAACGAGGACACCTACCTCTCTGTCCTCGAGGCCCTAAAGGCGGCAGCATGGGAGCAATCGACTTGTCTCAAGATTGTATGGATTAATGCTGAAACGGCAACTGAAAAAGATTTTTCCGCCGTCGACGGATTGCTTGTTCCAGGTGGCTTTGGCGTTCGTGGCGTTGAGGGGAAAATTGCAGCAGCTCGCTTCGCTCTTGATCATAATGTCCCGTATCTCGGCATATGCTTAGGTCTTCAAGTAGCAGTGATTGCTGCTGCCCGAAAAGGTGGACTTACAGAAGCAAATAGTAGTGAATTTGCCGAAACCGAGCAAAATGTTGTCTATATCATGGACGGACAGTCGGGTAAGGAATCAACCGGAGGTACACTTCGACTTGGCGATTATTCTGCAACCCTCATTAAGGGATCAAAAGTTGCTCAGGTATACCAGGCGTCGGAGATTACTGAGCGCCACCGCCATCGGTATGAAGTGAATCGAGCATTCGTTGATGACATTGCCCTAGGAGGTGTGCGTGTGAGTGGCATGTCACCAGACGGAAAACTCGTCGAGTTTGTAGAAGCACCGCATCATCCTTATTTTGTCGCAACTCAGGCACACCCTGAATTTAGGAGTCGACCATCTCGTGCGCATCCACTCTTTAGTGGCCTCATTAAGGCTGCATTGACAAAGTAGTGTAAAAGTGCTAATGTTAAAGATAGAAATATAAGAAAACAAACATATGGCTGAAGAAAAAATTACACTTGAAACAACCGACCTAGGTATCGACGACATGAGCGCGCTGAGTTACCTCATGCAGCAGGTTAAGGGTATTAATCTAGTCTCTGGGAATATTCTTGATACTGGTCTTGATAATGACGAACAGGCCGCCTAGTCCACTCTGTTATAATAGGACTCAATGAATAAAACTATTGAACAGATTATTAGTCGACTCTTCGGCGTCGAACAAGCCGTGCAACTGACGCGTCCAGATGCCCAATTCGGTGATTATGCTACTAACGTTGCTCTTCAGCTAGCAAAGCCTCTCGGGAAGAATCCTCGAGAGGTAGCTGAGCTAATTACTGATGAGTTGCGACAAACTGGTGATTTTTCTGAAGTAACAATTGCAGGACCGGGTTTTATCAATCTCCGTGTTGCAGCTAAGAGCTTGTTTGTGAACCTTCATGAACAGTGGAATGATTCATACGGTGAAAATAACGACGGGGCAGGTAAGACGGTGGTCGTAGAGTACCCAAGTCAAAATATGGCGAAGCCATATAGTATTGGACATCTTCGCACGGGTAACCAGGGCTGGGCGGCTAAGCGTCTAATGGAAGCGACTGGCTGGACGGTCATTACCGATAACCATCTTGGTGACTATGGTGCGCCATTCGGAATATGGGTTGTCGGCTTTTTGAAATTTAGTAGCGAAGAAGCCTTGGCGCGTGGCGGCGTGTACGAACTGGGACGTGTCTACATTGAGACGAAAAAAGCCTTGAAGGATGAAAAAGAACAAGGTGGGGATAGCCTCGCAAATGACGTACAGTATTGGCTACTCAAACTTGAGAACGGCGACGCCGACGCCATAGCGTATAGTCAGCGTTTTAATGAGATTAGTCTCGCACATATCCACGATGTTATGGGCCGACTGCGTATCGATACGCAGTATGAACTCGGCGAAGCCTTCTTTGCGCCGAAAGGTAAAGAAGCGGTTCAGAAATTATTACAAACAGGTATTGCCGTTCAGAACGACGATGGTTCGGTAATTGTCCCTCTCGATGAGTTTGGTTTTGATGTGCCGCTTCTTGTTCAAAAGAGTAACGGCGCAGCGCTCTATGCAACAACCGATCTTGCGACGATTTTGTATCGTGAAGAGACATGGCAACCTGATCGTGTGATCTACTCAGTTGGTAGCGAACAACAATTTTATTTTTCACAGTTATTTGCCATGGCGAAGAAACTTGGTATTCAAACGGAGCTGATTCATCTTTGGTTTGGCCTCATCGACCAAGTAAATGAAGAAGGTGTTCGTGAGAAGATGAGCAGCCGTAAAGGTGTTGTTCTGATGGAGGAATTACTTGATACGGCTGAGGCAAAGGCGCGCGAGATTGTCGCGGGGCGTGAGGTGAGTGACGAGGATGTAAAGCGGATTGCACTTGGCGCGATTAAGTTCAGCGACTTTGCAGCTGACCGTCGTACTAATATTTTGTTCGACTGGGATAGTATCTTTGCGCTTACCGGATTCAGTGGTCCGTATATTCAGTATGCAGCGGTACGTGTCAATAAGATCATTGCTGATAACGAGGTTCCTTCTATCGATACATCGAGCTACGATTACGAGGCGGAAAAACAGGTTATTGCTAAGCTTTTGGAGTATCCGGCCGTAGTGCGTCTAGCTGCTCGCGATATCGAACCGCATAAAGTAGCGAGCTATTTGTATGAGCTCGCTCGAGAGCTAAACCGCTACTATGAAGTCACTCGTGTCAGTGATGCTGATGAGACAGAAAAAGCGGCTCGACTCAAACTGCTTGGGAATGTCAGTCAAATCTTTGAACATGGCCTAAGTCTTCTTGGTATCCAGGTTCCTTCGCAGATGTAGTTGCAATAATTACATATTAATGTATAATATGTAAAATGTGCATCGGCCATCGTTAAGCCGGCCTGGTTTGGCAGTCGAGCATGTGCACGGCGCGTCCGTGTTTTACGAAAAGGGGTGAGATAGTTGTCGAAGACTACTATCGAGGACAAGCACACCGTCATGGATAAGTTCCTTCGCCGCGGGGAGAAGATAACTGTCGTTGATGACTACAGTCATCTTCGTGCCACGCTAGGCCTTCGGGACTGGTCATTGACACGCCTTCGGCGCACGGTGGGCAGCCTGCATCACAATGATCGAGTGCTGAGGATTTCCCGTGAAGGGGAACCGATGCGCGACATGGATCGACCCTATGTGTTCCTGATCACCCGGCCGCTGAAGACACCGTCTGAGGTGGCCGCAAGCTAGGACACGCCCACTGATCGTGACGCTGCGCAAGATGCGCAGCGT